>NZ_JBXCJD010000026.1:0-32497 GCF_056786515.1 Sporosarcina sp. Y838
TTAGAGAGCAAGCTCTCTAACTTTCGCTCGACTTGCATGTATTAGGCATGCCGCCAGCGTTCGTCCTGAGCCAGGATCAAACTCTCCATAAGAACTACTTCTATAAAGAAGTAGTTTTCCATAAAGAAATCGAATAGCTCATTTCTTGCTGACTAAAGGAGGAATTAATTCCTCCTCTGAATCCGAAGATTCTTGTGTGTGTTTCTTTTCACTCGACCGAAATCAAATTACTTCGAAACGTTTTGCTCAAGTGCGTTCACACTCTCGCGATATCTCATTGATGTTTTGCTGTTCAGTTTTCAAGGTTCATTTGGTTCGGAATCATTTACGATTCTCTTTTTTAAGTTTACTGCTGTTCTTACAGCAACTTTCTCAGTATAGCATTCGCTATTTAGGAAGTCAACAACTATTTCATTTTAACTTTCAAGCGATATTCACAAATTTGTTTCTAATAAGTAATATGGAGCGGGTGAAGGGAATCGAACCCTCATCATCAGCTTGGAAGGCTGAGGTTTTACCACTAAACTACACCCGCGTATATAATATTGGCGCATCCGATATAAGTTGGATGATAACCATTTTCCTTTTGATAAAACGAACTGTTCATGAGGTAGAAAACTTTTAACTACGAATGTGATTTGGTGCGGTAAAGAGGACTTGAACCTCCACGGGGTTAACCCCCACTAGGCCCTCAACCTAGCGCGTCTGCCATTCCGCCACTACCGCGTTGTTTTAGCGACAAACCTTATTATATAGCATACAATTCATTTGTCAACATTTTTTTAAATGGTGAGCCATGCAGGATTCGAACCTGCGACCCTCTGATTAAAAGTCAGATGCTCTACCAACTGAGCTAATGGCTCTTTATTATATAGAAGAGATATTCTTCTTGCGCTTCACGCAGGTAAAACATTGGCTGGGGTAGCTGGATTCGAACCAACGAGTAACGGAGTCAAAGTCCGTTGCCTTACCGCTTGGCTATACCCCAATGATACCTAATTCAGCAATATAGTTTCACACCGTACAAAACTTATTCATTTCGTTACTTCGTATTCAACCTTATGGATGATTCTTTTCGATACTTCGTATCGAAGTTCTTATGGAAAACTCTTTTCAATACTTCGTATTGAAAAAGTTTTGGTGACCCCTACGGGATTCGAACCCGTGATACCGCCGTGAAAGGGCGGTGTCTTAACCGCTTGACCAAGGGGCCATGTTGAATGCTTATATCTTCATAGAGGAAGAATCGTTCTCCATAATGTCTCGGTGTCTTTCCCAACCGACTTTTCCTATTATAAAGAGAGTCATCCATTTCGTCAACACTTATTTATAGATTTGTTTTATGAAATATTAAAAACACGATCAGACCGCAGTTTGCGATGACTGATCGTGTTCTTTTTATACTAAACAGGTTGTATTTCTTCAATTCGCCCTGCACATTTTCCGCATCTGTATTTGGTAACGTCCATTCTCCTTTTACGGTTGTATAGTAACTTACAAGATACACACTTATAGACACGGAGCGAAACTACCTTACGATTCCGTTCAGTAAGTGGTCGGCAAAACCTCGGGGATGATGTGCTTTTCAGCAAATTCCTGAAGTCCACATCACGGTGCCGATAACCTCTTCCTTCTATATGAAGGTGGTAGTGACAAAGCTCATGTTTAATTACACCCACCAGTTCATCTATTCCGTGCTTAACTAGAACTAATGGGTTAATTTCTATGGAATGGTCTGAAAGCATATAACGACCACCTGTTGTTCTTAGCCTTTTGTTAAACCGGGCACTATGAATAAACGGCTTGCCGAACGCTTCATCCGAGACTTTCTCGATATATCTCTGCAGTTCTTCATCCGTCATAGTTACCACCTCCAGTTCCACAATCATTTAGTCAACGGTGGCAACATCGTCAATGAAATACGTCCTTTTCCTTTATCGACGCCTTCTACCCAGACGGTGACGATGTCACCGGAGGCCACAACGTCAAGAGGATGTTTTACAAAGCCTTTTTTTAATTTGGATATATGAACAAGACCGTCTTCCTTAACACCTATATCAACAAAAGCACCAAAATCAACTACATTACGGACTGTTCCTTGCATTTCAAGACCTTCGTAAAGGTCCTTCATATCGAGGACATCTGCTTTTAAAAGCGGTTGCGGATAATCATCACGTGGATCCCGATTCGGTCTTTGAAGTGTTTCAATAATGTCTTTGAGCGTCACTTCTCCAACATTCAACTTAATCGCTAGGGCTTTACTATCGAGAGCCGACAGCGCATCAGAGGTTTCTTGCTTTCCTAGCAACTTCTTACTTGCTCCTGATTCTTCTAATATTTGTTCGGCTAACTGGTAGCTCTCAGGGTGAATACCAGTCGAATCAAACGGATCCTTAGCATCAGGCACTCGCAGGAAACCAATCGCCTGTTCATAAGTCTTCGCGCCAAGGCGTGGTACTTTCTTTAATTGATTGCGTTTCGTAAAGAGACCATTTTCTTCACGTGACTTCACAATATTTTCTGCAACCGTTTTGGATAATCCCGCGACATATTGAAGCAGCGACGAGGAAGCAGTGTTGACATCAACCCCTACCCGGTTCACTGCCGTTTCGACGACAAATGATAATGATTCGGATAGGCGTTTTTTTGCAACGTCATGCTGGTATTGCCCGACACCAACAGAACCCGGATCAATTTTCACTAGTTCCGATAATGGATCCTGTAAGCGTCTCGCTATAGATACCGCACTCCGTTGTTCAACTTGAAGTTCAGGGAATTCGTCCCGTGCTTGAGGTGAAGCTGAATAAACACTTGCGCCTGCTTCATTTACAATTACATACGAAACACCCGCTTGTGCCTCTTTTATACAATCTACTATGAACAGTTCAGACTCACGTGAGGCTGTCCCATTTCCGATTGCAATAATAGTAATCGGATACTTTTTTAATAAATCCAAAATCGTCCGTTTCGATTTTTCTTTCTCCATTTGTGGCTGATGCGGATAAATTACTGATATTTCAAGCAACTTACCTGATTCATCGACAACCGCAAGTTTGCATCCTGTACGGAAAGCCGGGTCAAGGCCCAGTACAACTTTCCCTTTCAACGGAGGTTGTAGAAGTAGACTTTTTAGGTTTTCTGAAAATACATGAATTGCCTGTTCTTCAGCCTTTTCTGTCAGCGCCGCCCTGATTTCTCGTTCAATTGAAGGCGCTATCAAACGCTTAAACGCATCCTCTGTCGCTTCTTTTACGTATGGTGCAGATGGCGAATGCGGTTTGCGAATTAACTCACGTTCAAGTCCACCGGAAATTCTATCGACTGGGAAAGAAATTCCAACGCGTAGCACATCCTCTTTTTCACCGCGGTTTAAAGCCAAAACGCGATGAGGTACAATTTTCTTCAAAGGTTCTTCATATTCATAGTAATTTTCAAAAACATTTCGCTTGTCCTCTGCACCTTTGCGTATCGCTGAGACAATCATCCCATCTGACCATGCTAATTTACGTATGTTTTCGCGTATTCCAGCGTCGTCAGCAAATTGTTCAGCCATAATATCTCGAGCACCAGCAAGCGCATCTTCAACGCTATTGATACCGCTTTCTTCATTGACAAAAGGATTGGCTAGCTGTTCTGGTGATTCTCCTGAAAACTCCATTAGACTTTTTGCTAATGGCTCAAGGCCACTCTCAATTGCAATCATCGCACGAGTACGTCTTTTTATTTTGTAAGGTCTGTAAAGATCTTCAATTCGCTGTAAGACAGTTGCACTTTCAATCGATTTTCTTAATTCCTCATCCAACTTACCTTGTTCATCGATCAGGCGAATGACTTCTTCTTTTCGTTGTTCAAGCCCTTTAACATAATTGTAAGCATCCTCAACCGCTTTAATCTGTACTTCATCCAGCGAACCGGTTTCTTCTTTCCGGTACCTTGCAATGAAGGGGACAGTGTTTCCTTGGTCAAGTAATGCGATAACCTTTTCAGTTTGATGTATACTGACGGCCGCTTTACCAGCTGTAGCCTCAACAATATGCCTCATCAATAAATTCACCCTTTCTTTACTTTCTTAATTTTACCAGAACTGCATCATGAGTGCCTAATTAAAGAAAAGGACGCACAAAAAAACCTACTTCCGTTTTATAGAAGTAGGCTGCCCGCTATAAATGTGGCGTCGTCGCCGTGTTCAATCGATTGGAGCACGTTTTGGTATAATTCATAAGGTCCAGAACTTTCCTTTAATGTTGATTTCGGGCTTCTCAGTATGACACCGTCCGAATGGAGAAAGAATAAATCACCTTTGGAGTAGTCATATTGTTGTGTCTTTAACTTTTGTGGTCTACCCGATAAATAACCCATTACAGGCAAAGGATAAATCATCTTATCACAATCATGCAGCATATAAAAACGTACATTTCCTACACAGCTATACTGAATCGTTTTTTGTTTATAATCCACTTTGACAATAGCTACAGCTGCTCCACGTTTTTGCACCATATGCTCATTGCAGCGGCTAAGCAATTCATCAATTGACTCATGATGATACTCTTTCAATACTGTAGGAATGATTTGCGATGATTGACGCGCAATTGGTCCGTTCCCAAGTCCATCAGCAATTGCACAGATGAAATAACCTTCCTCTTCATGGATGAAATACGTGTCCCCACATTCTCGATTCCCAAACTTCGCCTCTTGGTAAACATATGCTTCGACATGATCCGTTAAGATTGAATCCACTACGATACACCGCCAGCCGCCAATATTGCTTCCTGCAACTTTTTAATCGCTTTTCGTTGTAATCTTGAAACGTGCATTTGAGAGATTCCGAGTAGCTCTCCCGCTTCTTTTTGGCTTAGTTGGTCAATATATGTATACTGAATAATTTGCTTTTCACGTTCAGACAACACATTTAGAGCATTAGCAACAACCATGCGTTGATCTGTTTTCTCAAAACCATCATCATTTTCCCCGATAATATCAAATAGAGTAACAGTGCCACCTTCAGAATCTGCTTCTAGGGTATGGTCCATAGAGAGAGCTTGATAACTTCTTCCCATTTCCATTGCTTCAAGAACCAGTTCTTCATCCACATCTAGGTAATCCGCAATTTCACTGACCAGGGGCGAACGTTGCATTTCTGTTGTTAACGTCTCAACTGCTGCTTTAATTTTCGGTCCGAGTTCTTTTATACGTCTCGGGACATGTATTGCCCATGTTTTATCACGTAAGAAACGTTTAATTTCACCGATA
Source organism: Sporosarcina sp. Y838 (assembly GCF_056786515.1). NCBI lineage: Bacteria > Bacillati > Bacillota > Bacilli > Caryophanales > Caryophanaceae > Sporosarcina > Sporosarcina sp. Y838. Next base: position 5,251 of record NZ_JBXCJD010000026.1, read on the forward strand.
ATTGTCGGCACTGCGAACGCTTCGAAACTTCTGCCAAATTCAGGATTATAGCGACGTATCGCTCCGAGAAGACCTAGCATACCTACTTGTGCTATATCTTCATGAAAAGGCTTTCCATTCGAATACTTTCGTGCTAATGATTGGACAAGCCGTTCATAGTGTACTACTAGTTTCGTCTGTGCTTCATCGTCATTCGTCTCCTGGTATTGCTTTATCCATTGAAGGACTTCCGCCTTTGTTCCAGTTTCACGAGGAGAAGAGTCTTCCCTAACATGTTCGACGGTGGGCTTTTCATTCCCTTCAGACTCATGAGGTGATTGTTCGTTCGACATCCTCATCGCCCCGCTCTCCACCTAGGTATTTGGTCATAAAGACCGTTACACCCTCTTCATGATGTACTTTTACATCATCCATAAGTGTTTCCATAAGGTAAAGGCCCAATCCTCCTTCCCGAAGAAACTGTACCTCCTCCTGTTCATTATACGGTCCTACACTCTTTTTCGTGTCTTCGAAATTAAAGCTTTTTCCGTGATCCGCTACCATAATTTCTAATTTATCCGCGAAAAGGGCACAGCCAACCACCACTTCGCCTTCATCGTCTTCTTTATATGCATGTTGGACAGCATTTGTAATCGCTTCACTCGACGCTATTTTTAAGTCTTCGATTTCATCATATGTAAAACCAAGTCGACTAGCGAGACCTGAAATCGCGAGACGTGCTACACCAACATATTGAGCTTTTGCGGGAACTCGAATTTCAATGTAATCATACGGTTGCATCTACGTCCCCACTTTCTTCCATTTCAATATCCATAACTTCTCCCAAGCCAGTTATATCAAAAAGTTTTTTCAAACGTGTGTTAACGCCAACAATTTTCACATGTCCTCCATTGGCCTTGACAGCTTTATAAAAACCAACAAAAACACCCAATCCTGTACTATCCATATAATTAACTTCAGACAAATCCAATTCCGCTTGCATATCAGTTATTTTTTCAACAGTTGCAAGACGTTCTCTTAACATTGGTGCTGTGAAGGCGTCAATCTCTCCAACAATTTTGAAACGCTGAACACTATTCTCTTCTAACAACTCAACTTGCAAATCCATATTTCCACCCCAAATTTCTCTGTTTTTATGATAACGCATACTATAAATTAGGTTACCCTTTATTGCAAAACTTAAACCTTTTCAATCTCTTTCTTAAAAATGACGAGAGTAAAATCATCACGTAAATGAAAGTCTTGAAGATAGGCCAGTTTTTGGTATACCGTATCAGCTATTTTTTGCGCGGATTCATCTTTCACTTCCAGCATAATATTTTTAATCACTTCATCATCAATGAAACCTGTTTCGGTTCGGACCTCAGTCACACCATCCGTCATCATCGCGATAAAGTCGCCCTCTTCCAAGATAACGGAATGCTCTTCATAAACAACATTCGGATGAACACCAAGCAGTAGTCCTTTTGCGTTTAGCTCTGTAAATGTACCAGTGGATGCTCTATACATAATGGCGGGTTCGTGTCCCGCAGAACCGTATGAGAAACTTGAATCTCTCGCATCGTACTTTCCGTAAAACATGGAAATAAACATCGAATCATCGACACTTTTTTCAACGATCCTATTTACGATATCAAGGACATGGCGCGGACTTGTGTTTTCGTTTTGCAAACTGTCCATTCCAAATTTAATCATCGACATACAAAGTGCTGCTGGAATCCCTTTACCTATAACATCAGCCACAGCTACGCTTGCTTCAAAACTAGTGTCATTGAGAAAATAAATATAATCGCCACTCATTTGTTTTGCGGATTCTGTTACAAGCCCGATATCAAGTTCTTTGAAGTCTGGTTTTCTGGTTTTCAGCAACGTATCTTGTACTCTAACCGCTAGGTTCATTTCCATTTGGAGTTCTTCCTGCTTTTGAATAAGGCTCTGATGTTCTTGTAAAGCAAGCCCATAGTGAATCATCATCTCTATCAGAAAGTCGAACGAATAATTCAACTCATCCGACATAGTAGGAAGGACTTCTGTCAGTGCCGTTTTATGAATACTAATCACTTCTTCAGGCGAAATTTCTTTCTCGATGAATTGCCTGCTAAACTGCTGTCCTATATAAAGTTCCTCTTCGTTTTGTCCATCTAAGTATTTCTGCAATATTTGTTTGTACTGCTTTGAAACTTCCTTAGGCATCCATCATCATCTCCTTAGCGAAGCCATTTTGTGGCGGTGATTGTTGTACCCACACCCAGCTCCGTTTCGACTTTGAATTCATCCATGAGCCTTCTCACACCTGGCATTCCTGCGCCAAGTCCTCCGGATGTTGAAAAACCATCTTCCATCACTTTACGCATATCCGGAATCCCCGGACCGTCATCAGATGCAATAATTGTAATCCCATAGATGTCATTCTCAGAAAGTCTTTTAATTTCAATTTTACCTTTTCCAGCATATAAATAGATATTACGCGCCAATTCGCTAATAGCCGTAGTAATTCTCGCCTGATCGACCGTTCCAAAACCAGACTTCTTCGCTTCATTCCGGCCTAGCTGTCGGGCGGCAACAATGTCCCACTCCGTGTATATGTCTACAGAAGACCAGTACTCCATGGTTAGGCCTCCAATTCTTTACGAAGTTTATCCAATCCGTTTTCGAGATCGAGTGCCGTCATAACGTTTTCCAGACGGATGCCTAGTTCTATAAGCGTAATCGCTACTGCCGGTTGGATTCCTGTAATCACAACTTTAGCCCCCATCAACCCTGACATGCTGATGACGTCACCTAATACTTTTGCAATAAAAGAATCTATGAAGTCAATGGGTGTCAAATCGATAACAACACCTCTTGCTGTTGTATCATGCATTTTTTTCAAAAGGTCTTCTTGGAACTGAAGTGCGGTATGATCGTCAAGCTCCCATTGAACAGAAACAATTAAGGTGTCACCCAGTTTTAAAATCGGGATTCGCATATTCATGAATTATCAACCTCCACGATCGTTCGGTTTGTAAGTCCAAGAGCCTTCTGCATCCCACGTTGTAATGTACTAGTCGTCGTAAAGTCATTGAGATTTATGCCAAGCGTAACGATGGTTTGAGCGATTTCCGGACGAATTCCTACTAGCATACATTTCGCTCCGACAAGTCGTACTGCATCAGCTGCTTGAATGATGTGATGGGCTACCATCGTATCTACAACGGGGACGCCAGTAATATCCAGAAGAACGACTTCAGCTCGTTGTTTCACTACACCTTCAAGTAGATTTTCCATGATTAGTTTGGCACGTTCAGTATCGATTGTTCCAACAAGCGGCATGACAGATATTTTGTCAAAAACCGGTATCAAGGATGCAGATAGTTCCTGCAATGCGATTTTTTGCAAACTGACTGTCCGTTCCCATTCTGCCGAATAGGCTTCAATGATACTTTCACGGAGCGGCATAATCCAGTTATCAAAGATTGTTATATAAGCTCTGAGATTACTAGTATCAATAACCCCTTTTTCTTCCAATAGTTTAAATACGACCTGCGAGAAATTATCAATTGCTTTATTAACGAATTTGATGGACCATCCGAACCGAACGACCTTTTCTGTAAATTCGTTCAACTTATCTGAATGTATAACATTCGTTTCATAAATATTCGATGTCATTAATGCAGCAAATTCACTACTCGTCTTCTCTACAAGCTTCGTGGGCATGAAATGGAAGAACTTCTCTCCCTTTTCATCCTTCATAAGTTCTTTCCATCTTTCAATTATCTCTATGATATTCTGATCAATGCTTTTTACCATTTTAATATTCATAAGTGTTTCGATAAGCCTCCTTTTGAATTGAAAACCATTGTCTCTTCATTGTATCGAAAAAGAGGACGCAATACACTTTTTTTGTCGACAGACATGCTGTTAATATGAATTAATCGAAAAAGACATCACGGAAATATCTCCCATGATGCCCCTTATATGTATGCTCAGAATTTGATTAGACCGAAACTTACTTCTAGCGCTTCATCGACCTGTTCCATCAAAAATTCATCTAGATGTGTAATCTTATCGGTAAGCCTCGACTTGTCGATTGTGCGGACTTGTTCGAGCAGAATAACCGAATCCCGCTCGAAACCATATCGTACCGCATCGATTTCAACATGTGTAGGCAATTTCGCTTTTTGAATTTGCGCAGTGATTGCCGCAATAATGACTGTCGGGCTGAACCGGTTACCTATGTCATTCTGTATGACAAGAACCGGTCTCGTTCCTCCCTGTTCAGAACCGACGACAGGCGACAGATCTGCAAAAAAGACGTCTCCACGTTTTATTGCCAACTTTTCATCCTCCGCTTACGAGACGTTCCACCGTATGCTGGGCTTCGAATTCCACATGCAAGCATTCCGTGGCGATTTTAAGGTTGATTTGCGACATTTCGAGATAACCGTTCATCATCTCTTCTCTGATCGTATCCGATTCATAGTCGGTTACATATCGCTTTGTCGAAATATTAACTGAATCTCCACGGTCCAGCTCTTGATGGACGACCGTATGTTCATTTTCGTTCAGCATCCGTTTCGGAATTTTAACAATAACTTCTTTTATGTTTTTATTTGCACACAACTTCAGCACCTCCGACAAAACCGTTCCTAATCTCAATACTAGTCCATCTTACCATTGAATACCGACAATGAGAAGACATAGAAGGAACTTTATTGACAGGATTCTGCAAAAGTGCTAGTTTATTTTGTCGAAAGTACGGATATTATACATACTGCCCATCTTTTCCTGTATATATTCTCGGTACTCGTTTGGCGATGGTTACTGCAATTTCGTACGGAATCGTTCCAAGTCGTTCCGCCCACTCTTCCATCGTAATTTCTTCTTCCCCTTGACGACCAATCAGCACTACTTTTTCCCCAATTGGTAATTCTCGTGAAAGTTTTACCATGCACTGGTCCATACAGATCGTTCCAACAATCGGCATTCGCTCACCATCAATAAGAACTTCCTGTCCACGTAGCCCACGCTTTAAACCGTCTGCATAACCGATAGGAATTGTGCCAATCCATTCATCTCCAGAAGTTTCATATGTCCCGCCGTAACTGATTCGATTGCCAGCCTCCAACAACTTTACATAGGCAAGTTCACTTTCAAGTTGGAATGCTTTTTTGAGTTGAAACGGCAATTTCCCTCCTACGTATTCTGAAGGTGCAATTCCGTATAGTCCGATTCCGAAACGGACTGCGTCAAGAGCATATTCAGGATAGAGAAGGGTTGCCGCGCTGTTTGATGTGTGAATGAGCCGAGGTTTTTTCGGCAATGTATTAACAAGCTGCATGAATGTCGCAAACTGCTCTTGTGTGTGGTCTGGATCTTGTTCATCTGCACAAGCAAAATGAGTAAAGATGCCATCCATAAGCACAAATTCAGATTTATCGACGATATTAACAAGGGATTGGAGCTCACCTGCATCTCTCAATCCTATTCTTCCCATTCCGCTATCAATTTTTACATGAATTTTCAACGGTTGCACAAATGTTGCACTACCCCCTATTGCCGCTTGTAACCATTCAGCACTAGATACTGTAATTACAATTCCTAGCTTAGCTGCTTTTTCAGCAAACGCAAGCGGAGACGGCCCCATGACGAGGATGTCCCCGCTAATTCCCGCCACTCGGAGTCGTACCGCCTCGTCCGGTGTTGCAACCGAAACCATTTGTGCACCTGCTTCAAAAGCCGCTTTTGCAACTTCCACTTCCCCGTGGCCGTATCCGTCCGCTTTCACAACCGCAATTATTGCAGTCTTGCTTCCCAAAAAGTTCTTTAAATTTCTGACGTTATCCTGAATAGCCTCAAGATTGACGAGCGCTTGCGTCGGACGATAGTGAACAGAGTTTTCCAAGGCAATCCCTCTTTTAAATTGTAATACCCTCTATTATCGATCCTCTGCACATTCTACGTCAACTAAAGTTATTTTTCACCATCCGCCATCATCGATCCGGCTACTTCAATCATTTCTTCTGGCGTTAATGTTTCGGAAGCGATAAAGAATGAAACTCCTTCACTTTCCCAACGAATCGATTTGTCTGCTAGAGCTGCAACTGTGAATCCAAGATCTACAGGATCACCTTCAATAGATACTGGCATTTTCGTGTCTGGTCGAACTGCCGGCTCTTGAATAATGATGAATTCTTTATCTCCACCATAGGTCATGAATGAACGTGTGCCACTTTCTGTTTCCACACTTTTTTCATCGACAAGATTGCCTTCCGCCCAAGTGACTGATGGATAGTACGTGGTGAGTCCAGTTTTTTCATCTTCTGTAGGCTCAGTCTCTTTACCAGTATTCGTGTCATCCATATCTACTGCATAATCTGCAGCTTTCCGTTCTACACCAAGAGTAATCTTTTTAAATGAAATGCGAATTTTCTCAACCTTATTTTCATCCAGTACGGAAACATACGTTGGTAGCAATGTCTTTTTGTCAATATGAATCTGTTGAGTCGGCAAAACCTTCTTATGATTGTTTCTTGTGGCAGTTTCAAAGACATATGTTTTGTCTTTTTCCGTCATCGTTGCATTTTTATCCGCTTTAATATCATCTGACAGAGCGCCAATCAAGTATGCCTGGCTATTTTGCGCTGGCCAATCACTTTGAAACTTATACGTCTTACCAAGCGATGGCGTAACAACATAAACGCCTTCTTTATTGCGCACAATCATCTGAGAGTCCTTGCTTCCAGCCTGTGTTACGTTAACACGATAAAAGGCAGGTTTTGTATGCCAGACAGCAACATCGTATAAACGCGGTTCTGCTCCAGTCTTAATCTCCATCGTTGCTTGCAAATCATACCCTTTCGTATCATTCCACTTCCCACTGAGCTTCTTCATGACATCCTCTTTTGACGGCGCCCCACATGCCGCGAGGATTACCATGACCGCAACTAACAAAAAAACAAATATCCGGCTACGCATACAGTTCATCCTTTCTCATTTCAATCGGGTAGGTCATCTTATGAGGAAGGACGAACAATTATGCAAGAAGGATTACTTGAGCTGCAGCAACAGTTCTTGTGTGAGTGATGGATATTAAGCCATTTACTGCGATTCCTTTAAAAAATAAATTCGGTTTCCCACTTTGTTCAGGCAATATACTAATGTCCGTGAAATTGCACTGCGTACCAATTCCCGTCCCCTTCGCTTTAGCAAATGCTTCTTTTCCTGCAAATCGTCCCGCTAAGAATTCCGTCCTGCGGTGGCTTGTGTGTTTTTCGTAAATGACTAACTCTTCCTTCGTTAAGATGCGCATACGGAACTTCGATGATTTATTATCTAACCCGGAAATTCTTTCCAACTCAACAATATCAAGCCCAATTCCTTCAATCAATCGAACTCCTCCTTTCCAACCTGACAAGAAAATATGTATAATGAAATTATAGACTGAGGTGAATAGATGTTTAGCCGTACAGAAAGCTTTTCGCAATATATCCGCCTATATCCGGTGGTGACGTTTTTCCTCGCTGTCAATATCCTAATTTACGTAGTGACAATTCTACCATTCATCGGGGATCCTGTTTTTGAAGCGGGCGTGGGCGTCAACTATCTTATCTCCGACGGGGAATGGTGGAGACTTGTTACTCCGATGTTCCTTCACGGTGGTATTATGCACTTGCTGTTCAATATGTTCTCTCTCTTCATCTTCGGACCCGAACTTGAGAAGATTGCAGGCAAGGCACGTTTCTTAACAATTTATCTACTCTCGGGCATGTTCGCAAACATAGCAACATTTTTCCTGCAGCCCCCCGAATATGCAAGCGTAGGAGCCAGTGGAGCGATTTTCGGGATTCTAGGAGCGTTTGGTGCACTTGTTTATTACACAAAGCGCATCCTTCCACAATTAAGACAGATCATCCTGCCGATTATCGTAGTCAGTATAGTAATGACTTTCATCCAATCCAACATTAACACAACCGCACATATAGCAGGCTTAGCAGTCGGTTTTTTAATTGGCCTTAGTTACTTCCACCCAAAACGTATTGGTAGTTGGAATAAGAGAAAGAGAACAAGATAAGAGAGCAGATTACTTCTGCTCTCTTTTCTCATACCATAACAGGATTTTCTCCGCTTCAGACTCATCCATATGATGCACTTGTGCACTAAAGATACTCATACCAGATTTTACGTTTGCAACTAAAGTTGCCACACCCTTGCGCTTATGAAAGTAGTTTTGTTTCATTTCCATTGATTGAATTCTTTTTCTCACCAAGTAAGCGGTTTGTAAACTGAAGTTCCTAAATCGCATTGTTAGCTGATTATCCGTTATTTCAAAAGCAGCTGAACGGTGCTGCCATAATCCAAAGAGAATAATAACTGGAACGATGAGAAGTGATAGTAGGCCATACGGATAGAAAAAGTATATAACTGCCCCAATCGTAGGGATCATCCAAATGAAATCAATCCGATAGAAAAACCGTTTTCCACGCGCTGGCAATTTCTTCTTCGGCTCTTCTAGTACAAGGTCCGGGAAGATTTCTTTTAACGGCCCATAGATATCCGTTTTCTTCACAAGAGGAAACAAATTGATTTTCGCCCCTTCTGCTCCTCCTCCACCCGCACTATCTATAGCAACCGATGCATAACCGAATAATTGGCGAAACGGATTTTCAATGATACGTACACTTTGAACTCTTTTCAGTGGCACAGTCATACGTTTCTTCTCAAGAAGGCCCCTCGTAATTACTATGTCCTCCGATTCAAGCGTTACGGCAAAACCGTAATACGCCAGGAATGTCATAGCGACAGATATCCCCCAAACTAAAACAAAACCTAGTAGCACCGCTATGCCAACGATGAGCAGACCGAATTTGATGAAGCCTGAAATCTCTTCAAACATCCAGTCATAAGGAATCATTTCTCCAAACTGCGATAAAAATACGCCTACACCTGAAAAAATGATACCTATCCCGCCAGATGTTGTCGCGAGAATAAGCAGATCTTTTGGTTTCATCAGAAAAACTGATTTTGACTGTGATTGTTCCACCGCTTCTACATCCATCAAATCCCCTTCACCTAGGGATGAAATCGTTTTCCTACTTGCTTTCGCTTTTGCAATTTCAGCTTCAATGCGATTTGCCGCTTCCTTTGTAACAGCAGTAAGTTCAACTTCCGCTGTTTTAGGAGAAGAGCTGCCCGCCGTTTCCACTTTCACTTTAACTAGCTTGAAAGGTCGATGCAGAATGCCTTCGTTGTAATCAAGGCTTTGAATACGATCGAAAGGTATGTATCGTTTCTTTTTTACAAATAGACCATATTCAATACGAAGCTCATTGTCTTCAAACCAATATTCGAAACGCTTCCACTTAATAATGCCCGCGACGAAAAATGAGATCATAAGTACACCAAAGATAATGAAAGATAAATAATCTAGATACCACTTTCCCGAACCAACATTATTCAATCCGTTCGCGAAAACGATGATAATAATAGGTAGAATTGCTTCTTTTGCTGTTTTTAACACTTCTATAATAGCTGTTATCCAATGCAATTTATAACGCGTTTCAGACATCATCTTCCGCCACCCTCGCAAGCACGGATATTCTGCTTCGTAGCTCATCCGCTTCTTCCATGACAAGAGCTGGGATGGTGTGATTTGTAGCAGCTGTTGAAATCGTAATTTCCGCTAAGTTATATTTCCGAAGGATTGGACCTTGCGCTGTGTCTACATGTTGCACGCGGACCATTGGAATCAATGTCCGTTTAACGATGAAGATACCACGTTGCAACTCGATTTCCGATTCCCGCACTTCATAACGCCAACGCATCCATCGCACCTTCGGAAATAAGTAGATAAATAAATAAGCAAATAGAACAATCACAATGGCTGCAATTGCATAAATCCACCACGGTCCTTCAAATATGTAAGCCAATACCCCTGCGCCAATACCCAACAGTAATAGAATTCCCGTTTGCATAATGCCATATAATCTCCATACCTTCAATCCTTTTTCCGAAATTCGGTTCACTGGTTGTGCCCTCACATCAAACACCTCTTTCCTTCTACTTATTCTATACGATTGGAAACCTTAAATGTTTCATTTCATTGAGTAATTCAATAATTGAGCAATAAAAAACCGGGTATGCGCTAATTGCGCTACCCGGATTTTGTAACAGTTACGTATTAACGATCTGATTTCGTGTTGCGTGAACGACTGCTTTCTCTTCTAGCTCCGTCACGACTTCCACTAGGTGCGTTACCGCCACTTCCACCGCTACGACGAGCTCCGCCGCCACCGTATCCACGACCGCCACCACTAGTTGAACGACCACCGCTACGATTTCCTTTGTAGCCGCCGCCACCGCCACGAGAATTCCCGCGTGAAGGTAATGGACGCTCTTCAGAAATTGATACAGGTGTATCATTCGGTTCGCGTGTTAATGAACGAAGTGCTGCTGCAACTAGATCATTAGCTTCGAATTTCTCAAGTAAATCAGCCGCAAGATGCGTATAATCACTCAATTCGTTTTTAGTAACAATTTCAGTAAGTTGTTCCACAGCCACACGTTGCTGACCAAGAATTGCTTCGTCAGAAGATGGTGGATTCAATGGAGTCATTTGTTTTTTAGTTGTTTCTTCTACAATACGAAGGTAACCCATTTCACGTGGTGTTACAAATGTAATTGCCACTCCACTTTTACCTGCGCGTCCTGTACGACCGATACGGTGAACATAGCTTTCAGGATCTTGTGGAATATCGAAGTTATAAACGTGTGTTACGCCTGAAATATCAAGTCCACGCGCCGCAACGTCAGTTGCAACTAGAATATCAACTTTACCTTCTTTGAATTGCTTAAGGACTGACATCCGTTTTGCTTGAGTCAAGTCGCCATGAATTCCTTCAGCAATGTATCCACGGATACTTAGTGCTTGTGATAGTTCGTCAACGCGACGTTTTGTACGACCAAAGATGATTGCAAGTTCAGGTTGTTGAACGTTAAGCAAACGAGATAGAATATCGAATTTTTCACGTTCCTGTGATTTCACGAAGAACTGTTCGATATTTTCAACTGTCATTTCTTTAGACTTGATTTTAACCATTTCCGGGTTTTTCATGAACGTTTCTGCAATTTTGCGGATTGGTCCAGGCATAGTAGCCGAGAATAAAAGTGTTTGACGCTCAGATGGCACGCTAGCAAGAATCGTGTTGATATCTTCGATGAAGCCCATGTTCAACATTTCATCCGCTTCGTCAAGTACAAGTGTTTGTACACCGTCAAGTTTCAAAGTTTTACGTTTAATATGGTCAAGAATACGTCCTGGCGTACCAACAATGATTTGTGGATTATTACGCAATGCGCGGATTTGACGTCCGATTTCTTGTCCACCGTAAACGGAAAGAATTCGTACGCGTTTGTCAGCACCAATTCTTGCGATTTCTTCAGAAACCTGAATAGCTAATTCCCGAGTCGGAGCAATTACAAGTGCTTGTACTGCTGAGTTTTTAGTATCTACTTTTTCAATGATCGGAATACCGAATGCTGCTGTTTTACCAGTACCAGTTTGTGCTTGACCGATAACGTCGCGGCCTTCCATACCAAAACGGACAGTACCTTCTTGGATTGGAGTTGCTTCTTCAAACCCCATTTTAGATAGTGCGCGTTGTGTTGATTCACTGATGTTTAATTCTGAAAAATTAGTCAAACTTATCAATCTCCTTTGTTTTTTCATTTGACAATTGGTTACATTTGCAAATGAAGGCACGGCAAATTCGAGCCTGTTAAAAGGGAACGTTTCCGATATTTTGCATTCTCTAATGTATAAGTAGAGGTTATGGTTGAAAAGGAAAGCCCGGTCTTTGCCGAGCGGTTCGATCAACGGACAAATCATCCGATTTATATGAGCAAACCGTTAAATTCAAAAAAAAGTACTCTTCACTTACTGAAGAGTGCTACGTAAATGTATCCAATGTTCATCACATTGTACCACGGGTAAGCGTCATTCGCAATCAAAGTGCTTAATATAGTAATAATCAGTTTACTACCTGAAAAGCGGAGGCGCCTGAATAAAGGAACGCAGCCTAAGTTCGCCGCGTCCTGCGGCAATAAGGAAGGATGCAGTTCAATCCTTCCCCGCTGTATGACCTGCATCCTGCAGGCCCGAGACAGGCATAAGGAGGATTGGCGACGCGTTGCTTTCCCGCACAGCCCATTTCTTCTAAGGAACGCAACCTAAGTGCGCCGCGTCCTGCGGCAATAAGGAAGGATGCAGTTCAATCCTTCCCCGTTGCGTAACTCACATCCTGTGAGCCTCCGAGCCCCTAGGCGCTGAAGCCAGACACGAAAAGCGGAAGCGGCCATTTAAAGGAACGCAGCCTAAGTTCGCCACTTCCTGTGGCAATAAAGAGGGATGAAATTCAATCCCTCTCCGCTGGATGACTTGAAGTGAATGCCACTTCTTGCCATTCATTCCCAAACCGAAGCGCACCAAGTATCTGGCCGCCAAAACTAGCCATCATCACGCATAAACCGAAGCACTTCATTGAACCAATTGTCACAGTCATCGCTGTAACAGATATGATGCTTCCCGAGAGGTGATTTTATGTATTCCTTTTTTTTGGAGCCCAGTTTTTTTAGCAAATGCTCGGCAGTTCCAGCGGGAACAATCCCGTCTCTGCCACCTTGAACGATACAAACAGGTATTTTTATCAAATGGTAATAGGGCTTAACAATTTTCACCACTCGCAAAAATTCGAATGTCGCCCGCAGTGGCGTATGTGCCAATTTATAATCATAAATATGATAAAACGTATTCGGCGGAAATCTTTTTGTAATCGGTTTCGCTAACATGATTCCCAAATCTTTTATTAAGATACGCGGACTTATATACTTTGCAGCCGCACTTAACAAGACAAGTTTGTCAATTTTATATCGAAGTGCCAAATACATGGCGATAAGTCCACCCATAGAAAAGCCGACCACAATCACACGGTCGACTTCTTTTTGCAGCTTTTTAAATGCTATTTCTGCTTCCATCAACCAGGAATCAGCAGATGAATTTCTGAGATTCAGCATAATTCCGTGGCCCGGAAGTGTCGGCACAGACATTTCCCAGTCCGTTTTCCTTTTTAGAAAACGTTCAAACGGCCGAACTTCAAAAGGACCGCCTGTGAATCCATGAATGAATAACACACCTGTCTTTAATTTCTGATTCATTTGCTATTCAGCCCTTTAAGAATATGCTCTAGAGCCATTCCTCTTGAACCTTTTAATAACACGATTGAATTTTCACCTGTCTGTTTCTCGAGTATATCTACGAGTGGAACATAATCCTTTTCTGACCATACTAGAAGTGTTTCGCTATCTCGTTTTTTCAAGACGTCGTACAACCACTCCATCCTTGGACCATAAAGCAGGATACCTTCTAAATCCATAGCCATCATTTCATCGGCAAGATTCTCATGATATTCCCTTTCATTGTCACCAAGTTCCAACATGTCGGCTAGTACAACCCACTTTTCTTTCCGTAATCCTGTTTCTTTCATGAATGCCAAGGCCGCGCGCATAGAAGTCGGCGCTGCATTATAAGCATCATTGATGAACAGTGCACCACTTTCCATCAGCACTGGTTGCATACGCATATCTGTCAAAGTCGCTTGAATTAAAGCAGCACGGATATCATTGACACTGATAGCCATTGCATCGGCGATTAGAATTGCTGCAAGTGCATTTTTCACTTGATGGGCGCCATAAACAGGAATAGTGAATTCCCCTTCGAGTAAGCCCGTTACTGTAAAACGGCTTCCTGCATCTCCTGATTCAATGGTTTCAAGTGCCAACGCTGCGTTCTTACCATAACCAAATGATACGCTCTCTACAGCAGTCTGTAGTTCAACTAGTTCTCTCAGAAGCGGTTCATCTCCATCGTAAAAGAACTTTCCACCTTCTTGTAAGCCGTCAATAATTTCAAATTTCGCTTTGGCGATTCCTGCACGCGAACCAAGATCCTGCATATGCGCTTCCCCGATATTCGTAATTACAGCAAAGTGTGGTTTTGCAAGTTTCGATAAAAAGGATATTTCCCCAAACCCGCTCATGCCCATTTCAAGAACCGCGATTTCCGTATCTACTTCAAGCGATAATATCGTGAGTGGTAATCCAAGTTCATTATTATAGTTACCTTCTGTTTTTCGAACGTTGAAATAAGGCGCTAGAACACTTGCAATTAAGTCCTTTGTTGACGTTTTCCCGTTTGAGCCTGTAATACCAATAACTTTACATTGAAGCATCCCACGATAGATACGTGCCATTTCCTGGAGTGCTCTCTCTGGATCCTCGACAAAAATTAGTGCTATGTCTTCTGGTGGATTCGGCTCGTCTTTCATCCATAACGCCGCTACTGCACCTTGTTTAATTGCCTGTTGTACATAGTTGTGGCCATTCACATGTTCTCCGCGGAAAGGGATAAATAGATCTCCCTTGCTAGCAGTCCGTGAATCGATGGACACACCACTCACTACCTTGTCGCCCATATTTTGTCCTGACTCTTGTATCCATTCAGCGATTTCGGTTAACATCCGTTTCACTTCTAATCACACTCAATCCATCGTATATTGTAATTTTTGTTTTTCAGTGTGCCTTTCAAGCGCAAGTTCAATAAGCTTATCGATTAATTCCGGATATGTGACACCTGTTTTCTGCCACAAAAGCGGGAACATACTCGTCGGCGTGAAACCTGGCATCGTATTGACTTCATTGATCAATACTTCATTGTCTGCCGTGACAAAGAAGTCAGCGCGTACAAGCCCCGAACAGTCGAGCACTTTAAATGCACGAACTGCCATGTCTTCCATTGTCTTTATTACGTCCTCGGTTACTTCTGCAGGTATGGCAAGTGTTGTATTACCATCTGTATATTTCGCTTCATAATCGTAAAATGCAGCGACAGGTTTGATTTCTCCGGATACCGAACATTGCGGTTCATCGTTACCCATGACACTCATTTCAATTTCACGTGCTGTTGCAGCTTGTTCAACGATAACTTTACGATCAAATTTCAAAGCAAGGTCCACCGCTGTTATTAAACTCTCCCGATCCGTTGCCATGCTGATACCGACACTAGAACCCAGATTTGCAGGTTTTACAAACATTGGCCAGCCGAGCTCCGCTTCCATTCTATCTACTAGTTGTTGTTGTTCTTTGACCCATCCAGTACGGATAAAATGCACATAAGCCACTTGTTTCAATCCCGCTTGTGCGAATAATTGTTTCATAACAACTTTATCCATTCCTGCGGACGATGCAAGGACACCGTTACCTACGTAAGGAACGTTCATCACTTCAAAAAGCCCTTGAACCGTTCCATCTTCACCATTCGTTCCATGAAGAAGTGGGAAGATGACATCTGGCGCACCCGTTCCACCGTTAAGGAAGTCATGGATACTATCCGGTTTACTGCCGTCATCCCCTTTTAGCCGTAGCTCTTCAATCGACCCTACAGGACTTTCCAGTGATTCACCTTTTCTCCATTCGCCGTCGTACGTAATATAAATCGGTACCACTTCGTACTTTCCAAAATCAACTGCCTGCGTCACTGCACGGGCAGTTGACAAAGACACCTCGTGCTCAGCCGACTTCCCTCCATAAACCAAACCTAACTTCTTCTTCATGGTTTCCCCTCGCATTCTAGTAGTTTTCGTTATTCTAGTTTACCACGAACGGCTCCCTGTCATAATTAATATATGTAAGTTATTCAGCTAAACGACTTAAGTCCTGCAACACCTATGATGATAAAGGACAAAAATAGGAACTTTAATGCGCTTCGCTTTTCCCGAAAGAAAACCATGCCCATCAATACACTCCCCGCCGCACCAATACCTGCCCAAACTGCGTACCCTGTTCCAACCGGCAATTCTTTCAAGGCAACTGATAATAAAAAGAAACTGACGGCAGCTGATAATACTGTAAGGATACTATACTTCTTATCGCGAAATCCTTTCGATAATTTCATCGTAATCACGAATGCAACTTCGAAGAGTCCCGCTATAATGAGGATGAACCAAGACATTATTGCGTCTCCTCCTGACCATCTGCCAATTTGAGACCAACGATACCAACAAGCAGAAGCACTAGAAAAAATATTTTTCCGACGCCTGCTCCTTCATTAAATACAATAATCCCTACGATTGCTGTTCCGATTGCCCCTATTCCTGTGAATATAGCATATGCAGTTCCAATCGGAATTGTTTCCATCGCTTTTGCAAAGAGAAAAAAGCTAACTACTATGAAGATTAGTGTAACTACCGAAGGCAAAAGGACGGTGAACCCACGTGCCTCTTTTAAACCAATCGCCCAAACAACTTCGGTCATACCCGCAATCAGTAAATAAATCCACGCCATATTTATGATCCCTTTCTATGCGAAGGGCAGAATAACCCTTAAATTTCCCACAAGTCTAACATGCATGCCTTAACTGGGGCAACTTCGCGGACACAAATGCGTCCAATATGAGGATATGCATCTGTACTCATATTACGTTATACTAAAGGTGCTATTATTTTATAGAAGTTTAGGTGAATAGATTTAACATTATTAAACAGTCCAATAAACTCTTTTTAATGAGGATTGAATGACTATCATACTAACCTGCCTCTATTTTCGTTTTATTTTTCTTCAAGAATGCAACTCCATTTTAGTGAAACCAAGGTGACTATAGATGAAAATGAACAACAAACCCGCAGATCGTTTTGACTGGACTCTCGCATTTATCCTTTTGCTATTTTTCCTCGTCAGCCTATTCGCGATAGCTTCAGCACAAACAACAGGCCAATATAAGGACATGAACTCTATGCCCATTAGCTTCGTAGCTTCACAAATTCAATGGTACGTTATCGGTTGTATCATTATTGCAATCACTATGTTTTTGGAACCAGACCAATATAAAAAAGCTGCCTGGATTATTTATGGGGGCGGTGTATTTTTATTAGCTATGCTCTTTATCCTTCCTGATGGCATGAAATTGGTCGAACCAAGGAATGGAGCCAAAAGTTGGTTCCACATTCCTGGAGTCGGGAGTATTCAGCCCGCTGAGTTCATGAAAACATTCTTCATCATTGGGATGGCACACATGATTACAAAACATCATGAAAAATTTATGAACAAGACTTTAAAAACCGATTTTTATTTACTCGGTAAAATAATTGCCGTATTAATCTTACCTTTGCTTTTCATCATGATGCAGACTGATCTTGGAACAGGACTTGTCTTTATCGCAATAACAGCAGTGTTCGTCATCGTTTCCGGCATTTCATGGCGAATTATTTTACCTGTTTTTGCAGGGACTGCAACAATAGGTGCAACATTGCTTTGGATGGCTCTTTACGCTCAGGACTTCCTTCAAAACAAACTAGGTTTTTCCTCTTACCAGTTTGAACGAATTTATTCTTGGATCGATCCCTATTCGTATTCATCTAATGAAGGACGGCATTTAATTACGTCACTCAATGCAATTGGCTCAGGTGAAATTTTCGGGAAAGGCTATAAAGGTCGTGAAGTATATGTCGCGGAAAGCCATACCGATTTCATCTTTACAACGATTAGTGAAGATTGGGGATTTGTTGGTGCGAGTCTCGTCATTTGTCTGTATTTCTTCTTGATTTATCATTTGACTAAAATTACGCTTGAATTAAAAGATCCCTTCAGTACCTATATATGTGCAGGTATCATTGCGATGATTACTTTCCACGTCTTTGAAAATATTGGAATGACGATACAACTTCTTCCGATTACAGGCATTCCACTTCCCTTTATCAGTTACGGTGGTAGTTCACTTATGGGTAATATGCTCGCAATTGGATTGGTATTCAGCATGAAGTTCCACCACAGGACGTATATGTTTAGTTCAGACGACGATGAATAAGAAAAACTCCACTGAAATTCCGGTGGAGTTTTTCTTATAAAACGGATACTATCATTTCCATTATTGCGACTGAACTTGCGGGCCTTGTGCAGGTGGCGCGAGGGCCTTCAGCATTTCCAGACGAGATTTCGTCATCGTTGCCGAAACACCCAACTTCGCCAAGTTGGAGATAATTGATTTCAAATCAACTTCTTTAGCCATCTTTTCCACCCCGACCTTTCTATTAGTAATAGACGAAAACGCATGAAGAAAGTTTCTTTTCATCGTTACAAGTTGTTCTATTTCGCTCATACTACAATCATACCACCATTGTCCACTTTTTAATCTTTCATTTCTGTTACAGTGTGGATTTTTTGTAAATAATTCATACAGAAAATAAAAAGGGGTTTTTATTGACATACCCCCTGAGGGTACATTACACTTAAATTAACAATAAGGGGGCGATAAAATGACAATAGACGTAATTCTGGATGAATTCTCAGAAGAGTCCGCGATACAATCTTGCAGGAAAAGCCACCATCCTGATAGTGTGAAAACAAATATGGTTCATCGACTGAATCGGATCGAGGGACAAATTAGAGGCATTAAAGGCATGATTGAAAAAGATGTGTACTGCGATGACATCATTACACAACTATCCGCAACCCAGTCCGCTCTTAATAGCGTGGCTAAAGTACTGCTCGATGGTCATCTAAAAGGTTGTGTTAAAGACCGGCTCACTGAAGGCGACGATGAAGTTCTTGATGAATTGTTAGTTACAATGATGAAATTAATAAAAAAGTGAGGAGGCATTAATTATGACGACAACAACAACTTTAAACATTACAGGAATGACTTGCGGCCATTGCGTAAAATCGGTAGAAGATAGCGTTAGCAAACTTTCCGGTGTAGAAAAAGTGAAAGTGAATCTCGAATCAGGCAGTGTCGAAATTGCTTTTCAAGACGACATGGTCAATGTAAAAGAAATTACCAACACGATAGAGGACCAAGGTTACGACGTCGAGCAATAAGAAAACAAACTGCGGTCTACCGCAGTTCTTTTATAACTGAATTATACCCCCCGCGGGTAAGTGAGGAGGTTTTATTCTAATGACTGAAAAGAAAACCGACATCACAATTACAGGGATGACCTGCGTCGCCTGCTCCAACCGGGTAGAAAAAGGATTGCAACGGATGGATGGTGTAACCTATGCCAACGTTAACTTCGCGACAGAAAAAGCAGCCGTGTCTTTCGATGACGATAAAGTCGACATGCATTCCATTCAAGAAAAAATTCGTTCACTCGGTTATGACGTCGTTAAAGAAGAGGTCGATTTCCAAATTTCCGGAATGACGTGTGCCGCTTGTTCCAACCGTATTGAAAAAGGATTGGCGCGCATGGATGGTGTTTTCTCAGCAAACGTCAATCTCGCACTTGAAACTGGGAAAGTAAAATACGACCCATCCAATTTAAATTCTGAAGACATTATTAACAAAATAAAGAACATGGGTTACAGTGCAGAACGAAAAGGTGACATTCCGGAAGGTCAAGAAGATCACCGTCATGTGGAAATCCGGAAGATGACACGATTATTTTACATCGCGGCTGCACTCTCCTTCCCTCTTCTATGGACAATGTTCTCTCACTTTACCTTTACGTCTTGGATGTATGTACCCGCACTTTTAATGAACCCTTATGTACAATGGGCGCTTGCGACACCAGTACAGTTTTGGATTGGCTGGACCTTTTACAGGGGTGCATACTTCTCACTGCGCAATAAAAGTGCCAATATGGATGTGCTTGTTGCACTTGGAACGTCCGCAGCATACTTCTATTCAATCTATCTGGTTCTGAGCGGTTTCCCACATGGCCTTTATTTTGAAACAAGTGCTGTGTTAATAACATTAATTCTTCTCGGAAAAGTATTCGAAGCTCGCGCGAAGGGGCATTCGTCTGATGCGATTAAGAAATTAATGGGCTTACAACCGACGATGGCAATTGTGGAACGTGAAGGTGTAACTGAAGAAATACCCATTTCCGCAGTCAATGTAGGTGATATTCTTGTCATCCGTCCAGGTGCTTCAATCCCGGTCGATGCAGTAGTCATTTCCGGTTTGTCAGCCGTGGATGAATCAATGCTTACGGGTGAAAGTTTACCTGTTGATAAAATAGAGGGCGACACAACCTATGCTGCCACCGTAAATGCGAATGGTGTTTTGCGTGTTCGCGCGAAAAGTATTGGCAAAGATACGGTCCTTTCAAACATCATTCGTGTTGTAGAGGAAGCACAAGGTTCTAAAGCGCCTATTCAGCGGCTAGCTGATCAAATTTCAGGTGTATTCGTACCTGTTGTCGTGGGAATTGCCGTCTTAACGTTTCTCGTCTGGTATTTCGCAGTCGCTCCAGGTGACTTTGCACAAGCTCTTGTTAGCATGATTGCTGTTCTCGTTATTGCTTGTCCATGTGCACTTGGACTCGCAACACCGACGTCGATTATGGCTGGCTCGGGTCGCGCCGCGGAACAAGGGGTTTTATTCAAAACGGCAGAAGCAATGGAAAACACGAAAACGATTGACACCATCGTTTTGGATAAAACCGGTACAATTACAAAAGGCGCTCCTGAAGTGACTGATTTCATTGTTGCAGATGAAACGAATCGAAATCGTCTCATTGCAATTGCGGCAGCAGCAGAAAGTGATTCCGAACACCCAGTTGCAAAAGCTATTACAGTTTTCGGATTGAATTTAGGTAGTTCGTTGCCAGCAGTAGAACACTTCGAGGCTATTCCGGGACATGGGATTAAGAGCGTTATAGGCGGTTCTACAGTTTTCATGGGAACACGGAAATTGCTCGCTGACAATGAAATCTCTCTGGACACTACTATTTCAGATGCAGAAAAACTTGAAAACGACGGCAAAACCGTCATGTATATGGCAGTCTCCGGTGCGCACGTGGCGACACTTGCGGTTGCAGACACGTTGAAAGAAACCTCGAAAGAAGCAGTCGCAGAACTTCATGCGCTCGGACTTGACGTCATTATGCTGACAGGAGACCAAGAACGCACTGCACAAGCCATCGCGAAGATAGCAGGTATCAATCACGTCGTTGCCGGTGTTCTTCCTGAACGCAAGGCGCAGGTCATCGCCGAATTACAGGAAAAAGGAAAGCGAGTCGCAATGGTCGGGGATGGCATTAACGATGCACCTGCACTAGCCGTCGCAGATATTGGAATGGCAATGGGAACAGGAACGGCAGTTGCGATGGAAGCCGCGGACATTACGCTGATGCACGGCGATTTATTGCGCGTCGCTGATACAATCAAAATGAGCCGGTTAACCGTACGCAACATTAAACAGAACTTATTTTGGGCCCTTGCCTATAACTCAGTCGGGATTCCCATTGCAGCGGCAGGGCTTCTGGCTCCATGGGTTGCAGGCGCTGCAATGGCATTTAGCTCGGTTTCAGTTGTGCTGAATGCACTCCGTTTACAACGAGTTAAATTAAGGGATTAAATTATTTGTTGGACGCCGTGGATTTTTCTCAGCGGTGTCCTTTTTGTATTTGCATCGTTGGACAGTTCTGGATGTTCATTGGACACTTTGATACTATTGTTGGAAACTCACCATTTGAAATCACATTCAATCAACGTGTTTTGCATTACAACAACTGAAATAGACTTATCCATTGTACGTTTAGGGCATGACGGGTAAAATGAAAGTAGTGATTTGAGAGAAAGTAGGTTTAATCATGAAAAAAGCGATTCTTCTTCTTATGTCCGTGCAATTCTTTGTTTACCTCGGGTTTGGAATCATTATCCCGATTCTTCCCGAAGTCATCTTGCAGCAAGGTTATTCCGAAGTGCATGTCGGCGGACTGCTGACCATTTACGCACTCGCCTCATTTTTCACTGCACCGCTTTGGGGTGTTTTCTCAGATCGTACAGGTAGAAAAAAACTAATTTTGATAGGCCTTATGGGTTTTAGTCTTAGCTTCTTCTTGTTCGCGCTATTCCTAGAGAACTTGCCGTTGCTATATGCTTCGCGTGTTGTCGGTGGAATATTCTCTGGGGCACTTTACACTGCCGTAACAGGGTTCGTAGCAGATATGACAGATGAAGAAAACCGCAACAAATACATGGGTCTACTTGGCATGTCAATTGGTCTCGGTTTTATATTCGGCCCTGCAATTGGCGGTGTACTTGGTAATGTCAGCCTTCAATTACCGTTTCTAGCGTCCGGTTTATTAACAGTACTTCTTATGGTTTATGCGGGAGTTATTTTAAAAGAGCCTGAACGGCGTGGTGTGGCCAATAAACGCGCAATCCTCCCAAAAGGAGCGGCAACACTTTGGCAATACCGAATCCGCTATTTGTTCCTGTTCTCCTTCATGATAACGTTCCTTCTAGCGGGACTTGAATCAACGTTCCAATTGTTCCAAATCTCGAAAATTGAAATCACTCCGCTACAGCTTGGTTACTTATTTATGGCTAGTGGATTTGTCGATGCGGCAATTCAAGGCGGGGTCGTCCGACGGGTGAAAAACGGCACAGAAACGAAATGGATTATCGGAGCGCAGATTGTTACTGCAGTCGGACTTTTCCTAATCCCATTCTCATCCAGTCTCTTCTGGGCAGGCTTTGCACTCAGCGTTTTCACTGCTGGGAACGCACTTGCACGGACAGTACTCGTTTCACTAACAACAAAAGAATCAGGTGGTAAATATGGAACCGCCGCCGGAATGACGTATTCCATGGATAATATGGGACGCATTATCGGTCCGCTCTTATTCACATGGATTTTCACACAAGAAGCCGGCAATATGTATTACATCTCTGCAGTTCTTGCTCTCCTTTCTATTGCGTTAATCTTTGCTTATAGAAAGTCTGCTAAATCGTTGCGGAACTTGGATACAGCGACTGAGTAATTAGCAAAAATAATAAAGGCAACCTCTCTAAGTTAATGAGAGGTTGCCTTTATTATTACCGCAGAAGATGTTAACATCTTCTGCGGTATTTTTTATGGTACAACAATTTACACTTCAACAGTTTGCTTTTTAAGTGGCGCATTGTACAAATCTTTATCCAGTTCACCTGTAACCCGCGCAGTTGTAACCCCAGCCATCATGGAACCGTTGACGTTCAATGCTGTACGGCCCATATCGATTAGCGGCTCTACCGAAATCAAGAGTCCTGCTAGTACGACTGGCAAGTTAAGTGCCGATAAAACTAGAATGGCTGCAAATGTCGCTCCCCCACCCACACCGGCAACTCCAAATGAACTGATTGCCACGATCGCGATCAATGTAATAAGGAATGTCGGCTCAAGTGGATTTTGTCCAACAGACGGTGCAATCATAACCGCAAGCATCGCCGGATAGATTCCTGCACATCCATTTTGGCCGATTGACAAACCAAACGACCCTGCAAAGTTAGCAATTCCATCAGGCACACCAAGACGTTTGGTCTGCGTATCGATATTAAGTGGAAGTGCTCCTGCACTCGACCGTGATGAGAATGCAAAAATCAATGCTTCCGCTACTTTTTTCAAGTATGTGATTGGATTCAAACCACATAACGCAATAATAATTAAGTGAATACCAAACATGACAATAATTGCAACATATGACGCGAGTACAAATTTACCTAGACTAAAGATGGCAGCAAAGTCAGACATTGCGACAGTGCGCGCAATAATCGCTAAAATCCCATAAGGCGTCAACCGCAATACTATTTTTACTACGCCCATGATTAAAGAATAAATAGCATCGATTCCTTTTTTAACGGTAGCCGCATTTTTCTCGTCTCTTCTCGTTAGCGTCAAATATGCAAATCCGAGAAATGCAGCAAAAATGACAACCCCAATTGTTGATGTTGGTCGTGCACCCGTCATATCAAGGAACGGATTCGCCGGAAATAAGTCGATTATCTGATCTGGCAATGCGCGATCTGCAACATCAACGGAACGTTCTTCAATCTCAACGCCGCGAGCAACTTCAGCATCCCCTTGCACAATTTCAGATGCATCAAGTCCAAATAGAACTGTCGCAGCAATCCCGATGACTGCGGCAATCGCCGTTGTACCAACGAGAAGCCCTAATATTAATCCGGCCATTTTCCCGAAGTTTTTACCGATTGTTATCTTCGTGAATGCCCCAAGTATTGATATGAAAACAAGTGGCATAACAATCATCTGGAGCAACTTGACGTAACCTGTTCCTAACAAGTTGAACCACGGCATTGACTCTTGCAGTATGGACGATTCTGTCCCGTAAGCAAAATTTAAAATAAGTCCGTATACAATCCCGAGCCCGAGTGCAGTAAAAACACGTTTTGAAAACGAAATCTTTTTGCGATGCATACTATATAGTATACCGACTAGCAATAGCAAGCCGACGATATTCAAAATCAGCAATAATATATCCACGTCTATTCCTCCTATTATTAATAATGGCACAAAGTACAAATTACACTCTATACTTTTAATACCAACCAGTCAAGTAGGTTTTATTGTTGCAATTGTCACTATTATCTTCATTTTCCTTAGTTATCCGTTATACTAATAAAATAGGCATCATTTCTGAAGGAGGTAGCTAATGAGTCAACTTATCAGCATTTCAGTGATAGCAGTTTTTATCTTGAATATATTTCTTGCGATTGCTCTTATTTTTCTAGAAAGAAGAGATCCTACCTCAACTTGGGCATGGCTCCTTGTCATATTTTTCATACCATTCTTTGGTTTCTTCATCTACCTTTTACTCGGCAGGCGGCTCAGGGACAAACATCTATTTCGCTGGGAAGGTCGGAGTAAGATCGGAATCGATCAATTAATTGATTATCAAATTGAAGCAATCGAAGAAAACACCCTCGAATTTAGACTTGACGACACTGCACATTACCAAGATATGATTTACCTTCACCTAAGAAATAACCACGCTGTGTTGACCCAAGACAATGACGTTCAAGTCTTTAACGATGGGGCAGCTAAATTTGACGCACTTATTCATGACCTTGAACAAGCCAAAGATCACATCCATTTTCAATATTACATTTTTAAACTCGATACCCTTGGAACTAGGATATTAAACGTTTTGATTCGGAAGGCAAAACAAGGAGTTAGAGTGCGGGTGTTATTTGATGATATCGGTTCAAGGGGACTTCGCAAAAGGCATTTGCAAGAACTGATAGATAGCGGTGGGGATGTTGAAGCATTCTTCCCAGCTACGATGCCACTCATCAACCCTCGGATGAATTTCCGGAATCATCGAAAAATAGTTGTTATTGACGGACGCATCGGATATGTCGGTGGATTCAATGTCGGTGATGAATACTTGGGTCACAACAAGAAGTTCGGCTATTGGCGTGATACACATCTTAGAATTGAGGGTAGCGCGGTCCATCCTCTTCAGACAAGATTTATATTGGACTGGAACCAAGCATCCGAAAAAAATGATATTGAATATGCGGAACACTTTTTCCCGGCAATCCCAAGAAAAGGTTCAGTCGGTATGCAAATCGTTTCTAGCGGGCCTGATTCCGAGTGGGAACAAATTAAAGACGGTTATCTAAAAATGATATTCATTGCGAAAAAGTATATCTATATCCAAACACCTTATTTCATTCCCGATATCAGCTTTTTGGATGCTCTACGCATCGCTTGTCTTTCTGGAATCGATGTACGAATAATGATTCCAAATAAACCTGATCACATGTTTGTTTACTGGGCCACCTACTCGAATGTTGGAAAGCTATTAAAAGCAGGTGCTCGTGTTTATATTTACGAGAACGGTTTCCTGCATGCAAAACAGATTGTCGTAGACGATGAACTTTCGACTGTCGGAACTGCCAATATCGATGTACGCAGCTTTAAATTGAACTTTGAAGTCAATGCATTCATTTATGATCGACAAAAGTCACATGAATTAGCCGAGCTGTTTGAACAGGATATGCAATTATCAACTGAATTGACATATGACATGTATTTGGAACGTTCACGTATGATTAAGGTAAAAGAATCTGTCTCTCGTTTATTATCGCCAATACTATAAATTAGAATGAAAGGGACGTACCGATAATTCGGTACGTCCCTTTTTGAAGAATGCAGAGTAAGTTTACTTTACTGTATACCAAGATATTCTTCCAATGTGATTTTCCTATTGTAGATGTCAGTTGCAATTTCTGTTCCAACATAGCGGTAGTGCCACGATTCATGCATATAACCCGTGACAAGTTCTTTTCCTTCAGGGTATCGCATAATGAAACCGAATCGATGCGCATTTTTTGCCACCCATTTACCCGCACCTGTTTCTCCAAATGATGATGATGCAAAATGCTGTTCAAAATTCACTTCACCAATGTCGAATGCGAGTCCTGTTTGGTGTTCGGAATAACCTGGGCGCGCACTGTATGTATCGGCTGCACTCTTACCGTCACGCGCAACATATCGCTCGTAAAGGACAGTCTGATAATCATACGAACGATACGTGCTGAAAGCCGTCAAAATGTACTGTGATAGTTTTGCTTCTGCCGCCATCTTTTCAAAGGCTGTGCGCGCTTCTTTACTCTCACCCTCCGCATAATCTTTCGGCAACGGATACTTTTTGTTGGCTATCAAAATGTTTTTAACGTATTTCGGTTCTTTTGGAAGTACCTGCCCTGCAATATATCCACCCTTGTCAATCAAGAGTGCCGGTTTTTCTGTAGTGCCAGCATCTGTATTGTCGTTTCCAGAGGATATGGATGGTGGAGTAGTTGGCTTCACTGGTTTTTGATTCGTTTTTCCCTCTGCATCCGGATCAGCTACTTCAGGCACTTCTGACTTATCGTCGCCATTCTCCACGGGATCGTTCAGTTCATTCGGTTCCGTTTCAGGAGCTACAGTTTCATTCAACGTCGAACTCGGAAGACCAATGACTTCCTTGACTTTTTGTACACTTTTCTCTACATCCCAGTTATTCAACCCAACCCAAGTCACCATGCCAGTCACAAGGATTCCAGAAATAAGTAGCGTGAACGTCAAAGCTTTACCACGTTTATTATTTTCTTTATTATATTTATTGTTTTTCCGTCCCATTGTCGAGCCTACCTTCTCAATATATATCTATATTCTATCATCATTTTTCTTTGCAGTCAGCGTAAACTATCATTTCATTCTACTAAGTTAACAACTCGTGGCAGCACATGAAATGGTCGTCTATTCAGCATCCTCCATTTTCATCGTACTGATGACTAAGAAGAAATATGCCTTTTGGATGTAGCCCTAATAAAAAGACGCACACCGGAAATGTTGTGCACCCCAAAAGTTAGAGTCAAAATCTAACCTTTGGGGTGTTTTATTATGGCTAAATATAGCGATGAGTTTAAGTTGATGGTTGTGAAA
>NZ_JBXCJD010000027.1:0-31778 GCF_056786515.1 Sporosarcina sp. Y838
CTTTGCGTCATCAATCTTAATTGAACCGCCGTATACCGAACGGTACGTACGGTGGTGTGAGAGGTCGGGAGTTAATCACTCCCTCCTACTCGATTATGGATTATTTGAACTTTAAAAGAATTAGGATATGTGCTTTGGGGTATAGCAAGAGATAAGTAAAAATATTTAGTTCAATCAACTATTCAAATTTAACAACAGGAGGAAATGGTATGGAGTATAAAGGAAGAAAAAGAAGCTCAAACGTAGAAGATCGCAGAGGGAAGGGTAAAGGTGGTATAGCATTAGCGGGAGGTGGAATTGGTGGTTTAATAATTATACTAATTATTACTTTTCTTGGAGGTAATCCAAGCGATATCTTAAATGGTACACAGAATTCCGATTCAGGGAGTTCGGTCCCTTACGAGGAAACTGCTGAAGAAAAAGAACTCGCTGAATTTGTATCTGTTGTTTTAGCTGATACAGAAGTAGTTTGGACCGAATTATTCCGTGAGCAAGGCCAAGTGTATGAGGAACCGGTGCTCGTTTTATACACAGACCAAGTCCAATCAGCTTGTGGTGTTGCAGGCTCTTCTGTGGGTCCGTTTTATTGTCCTGGTGACCATAAACTCTACATCGATTTGAGCTTCTATCAGGAACTTAAAGACGAATTCCAAGCACCAGGTGATTTTGCGATGGCCTATGTAATCGCCCATGAAGTTGGGCACCATGTGCAAACTCTATTAGGTATCACTGAGCAAGCAAATGCACTTCGTTCGAAACTTAGCAAGGAAGAATTCAATAAATACTCAGTGAATATGGAGTTACAAGCTGATTATTACGCTGGTGTATGGGCTAAGCATCAGAATGACAATAATTTTCTTGAAGCAGGAGATATTGAAGAAGCAATTAACGCAGCAAGTGCTGTAGGGGATGATCGTATCCAGAAAAAAACACAAGGATATGTTGTTCCTGATAGTTTTACACATGGAACCTCTGAGCAAAGGATGAACTGGTTTACAAAAGGTTTTGAAAATGGAACCATTGAAGGTGGAAATACATTTGAAGCAAGTGGGTTTTAATTAAAAAAATATTGTGAAGAAAAAAATCTTGCTTACAGCCATTTAGCTGTGAGCAAGATTTTTTCATTAGAAGATTAAATTAGTAAATCAAACAGTGTACTATCATTGTTAACTTCTTTAAACATGAAACCGCATTGATCCATCCGCTGAATAAGTCCAGCATAGTCTGACTTATTCTTCAGTTCAATCCCGACAAGCCCCGGACCGCTTTCCTTGTTATTTTTTTTCGTATATTCAAATGTTGTAATATCATCATCTGGCCCAAGTACTTCGTCCAAAAACTGACGTAATGCACCTGAACGCTGTGGGAAGTTGACAATGAAATAATATAAGAGTCCTTCATAAATCAAGGATTTCTCTTTAATTTCTTGCATCCGTCCGATATCGTTGTTCCCACCACTAATTACACAGATCACTGACTTGCCACTAATTTCTTCCTTATAGAAATCTAGGGCAGCGATTGGTAAAGCTCCAGCTGGTTCCACGATGATTGCATGTTCATTGTATAGATCCAATATAGACGTACAAACTTTACCTTCAGGAACAAGAACAATATCATCTAGATATTTGCGACAGATTTCAAAAGTAAATTGACCTGCACTTTTAACAGCTGCCCCGTCGACAAATTTATCAATGAAATTTAAGGTTGTCACTTCATTATTTTTTAAAGCTGCTTTCATACTTGCTGCACCTTCTGGCTCTACACCAATCATCCTAGTGTTCGGTGAAACATTTTTAATGTAAGTGCTCAAACCTGCCATTAGCCCGCCACCGCCAATACTAGCGAACACAAAATCAATTGGTTCTTCAATGTCATTCATCATTTCAACTGCAACTGTCCCTTGTCCAGCAATAATATCGTAATCATCAAAGGGATGGATGAATATTCGGTCCTCTGCATCAGCGCATTTGAAAGCTTCTTCAGAAGAATCATCAAATGTATCACCTACTAATATAATTTCAACAAAGCCTTTACCAAACATTTTAACTTGGTCAATTTTTTGTTTTGGGGTAGTTTGCGGCATAAAGATCTTTGCATCTATACCTAGATGTGCACATGCATAAGCGACCCCTTGGGCGTGGTTACCCGCACTGGCGCAGACCACTCCTTTTTCGAGTGCTGCTGCTTCAATCGTTTTGATTTTATAGTAGGCACCTCTTAATTTAAAAGAACGGACATGTTGTAAATCTTCTCTCTTTACATAGACACGACAATTGTACTTTTCTGATAGTCGTTCATTTTTTTGGAGAGGGGTATGTCCGACTACATCTTTTAATAATTGATTGGCAATTAGTATGTCTTCCACTTGAATTCCAGTTTGTTCTGTCTTCATAATGTTCATTGTAATCTCAACACCCTTCAATATCGTTTTCCAATGATAACATGAAATCCTGCGTATGTGCATGAGAATCTTCTTAATTGTGCGTTATTTATTGTAGGTGCTATTTCCAATGGATTGTATAGTTTACATAAATGAATGCTTCTCCACCCCAGTGAAATGTAAAACATCAACGTGTGGAAATGTTGAGCTCCTGATCCCACCTCGTAAAAAAAGCTTTATCCCATAAAAATATGTTTGAATAGCAGTTCCAATCTATTTTCTATACCATTAAGAAGAGGTGATGGTCAGCTATGTCAGATAAAACGAAGAAACGTTATGAAATTGATCTTTATCAACCGATTAAAGAATACTTTACATGGCAGGGGTACGATGTTTATGGTGAAGTGAACGAGTGTGATATAGCCGCGGTGAAAGAACAGGAATTAATTCTCATAGAGATGAAGCTCACTCTTAATATTGATTTACTGATGCAGGCAACAAAAAGACAGCGATTGACGAATCAGGTCTATGTTGCAATACCTAAACCCAAAATCAGTTTTCGCTCGAAAAAGTGGAAAGATACTTGCCATTTGGTGAGGAGGCTTGAGTTAGGTTTGATCACCGTATCATTTCAAGAAGAAGTTGCCGTAGCGAAAATTATATTTCATCCCACTTCTTTTGATCGGAAAAAAAGCATGCAGCGCAGCACGAAAAAACGGTCAGATATGTTAACAGAAATAGCAGGTAGACTCAGTGATTTTAACATTGGTGGAAGTAGCCAGACTAAAATTAATACAGCTTATAAAGAAAATTGTATTCATATTGCCTGCTGTTTTTTACATTATGGTCCCTTATCTCCAAAATCGTTGCGTGAGATGGGGACAGGAGAAAAGACAATTACAATTCTAAATAAAAACTATTATGGATGGTTTGATAGAGTCAGTAGGGGAATATATACAATTAATGATACTGGTAAAAATGAATTGGGTGCCATTCCCGAACTGTATAGCCATTATTGTGAAGTTGTAAAAAAACACAATGACCAATGAGCAGCCTTGCAAGAATTTGTAGAATAAATTTAAATAGAAGATATTGTTTTACGTGCTATTATTGATAGAGTCAATACATAAGAAGAGCTATGTGTATTTAAATTGGGGGAAATTGTATGTTAAATGAGAGTCAATTAATTGCAATAAAGCAACTACAAAACCAATGTGAGAAAGCAGACGGTTTTCAATTGAAATTCAACTGGGAAATGCTCCGTGAAAGAGATGGACGTCAAATGGATTTCTTTCATATAGAAAATGGGGAACTGATCGCTTTCCTAGCTTTATATAGTTTCGGATCTACAGTTGAGGTTTGTGGAATGGTGAAGCCTGAAGAAAGAAGGAAAGGCCATTTTACGAAACTATGGACTCAGGCATTAGTACTAATGGAACAATATAGCTTTGAAACGGTTTTATTGAACGCACCTTCTTCATCAGACACAGCAAAGAGCTGGATATCTAACCAACCTTACACTTATGCGTTTTCTGAATTTCAAATGGTCTGGAAGGAAAAAACAATTGAGCCGAGTGACGAAGTTCTTTTACGTTCCGCAAAACCGCGGGACGCTGATTTAGAAGTATTGCTTGATGTACTTGCTTTTGGCATGGATGAAGAAGATGCAAGGTCTCATCTGGAACGGATAAAAGAAAGAGCGGATGAGCAGTTTTTAATGATTGAAGCTGATAACAGGACAGTAGGAAAGGTTCGTATCAACCGAATGGACGGCGATGCTTGGATTTATGGATTCGCTGTCCTCCCAGAATTTCAGGGAAGAGGATACGGTAGAAAAGTTTTGCGAAACATTATTAAGCGTGAACATGATGCTGGTAATCGAATACGACTTGAAGTCGAAGCGAAAAATAATCGTGCGCTAACCTTGTATGAATCAGTTGGATTTGTAAAAGTGCAGGGGCAGGATTATTTTAGGAAGAACAAAGAATAAGTTAAACTTGAACAAGCTGAAGCTATTTCGCCATACCGGCGGAAAGGGCATCAGCTATTCTGTATTTATAGAATTTCGATACAAAAGAAGCATACTAGATTGCTTAGGAGACCTAATAGCATTCCGTTAAACTTATACAAAGGGATGTTTTTATATCAGATCGAGTTTGTCGAATAATTGGCCGTTTTTGACCTTTTCTCTTATTATAATGTAGGGTAAAATAGACTAGTAGAATGCTAGGGGGAAAATAGTGAAAAATACATTAACGATACAGTTGGGAACAATAATCGTGGGCATCATGGTTGCGATGCTGGCGATTACTTCCGTTGCTACATATAAGACAGCTTACGCCAAATTATATGATGCAGCTGGTGTAGAGGCATACGGCTGCGCCAATATTACAACTGGTTTAATTCGCCCGGAAGATGTAGATAAAATGCTCGAAGGCGACGTTGGAGTCATGGACGAGGTTGGTAAACAACTAAACTGGACAATCAACCATAAACCCATTTTCGAAACGCAATACATTATTGATTTAGATGGAAAAATACTTGCTCTTGATGATAATTTGAAGAAATCAGGGTTTAAACCGGGAAAATCCGTTACGGTCGATGAGGAAGCAATTGCAATGCTTTTGGAAACTAAGCATTCAACTTATTCAGAGCTCTATGAATTCGCCGGTATGGAACACTTGTCCGGTTATGCACCGATATTTAAAAATCACGATCCAACTGAAGAAATTATTGCAATAAGCGTTATAGACTTTGATGGTTCAATTGTAGCAGGCAGGACATGGGATGTCGTTCGTAATGGTATTCTCATAAGCTTGATACCAATGATTCTTGCTTCAATTGGAACAATCCTATTAATCCGACGTAAAACAAAATCAATTTCTGTATTAATTTCCCATGCAAAAGAAATTGCGAAAGGCAATCTTGCAATCGAAGATACAGTTGTAAAGGGCAATGATGAAGTAGGAGATCTCGGTCGTACATTGAATACAATGACAGCGAACTTGCGTAATATGATTGGTACTGTGAAAAGCACATCTGTCCAATTGACAAAAAACTCTCTTGATACGACGGCATCTTTGAATGAAATGCAGATGGCTATTCAGCAGGTTGCACACAACATGAACGAAACAGCTGCATCTATTTCAGATGGTACCATCAATGCAGAGAACGCATCGAAGATCTTATCATCCTTAGCAAGCGATCTCCAAAATTCAAAAGAAATAGCAGATCTTAGTGTGAGTAAGTCACAACAAACGATGCAAATTGCTAAAGAAGGACAACTTAGCGTGAATGAAATTAGCAGTGATATGGAAAAAATCAGGATTTCTTCAAATGAAGCTGGAGGTACAATTCAAAAACTGATTGAATCTACAACAAAAATCCAAAATATCACAAGTTCAATTGCAGGAATTGCCGCACAGACAAATCTACTTGCGTTAAATGCATCGATCGAAGCTGCAAGAGCCGGTGAACATGGTAAAGGGTTCGCAGTTGTAGCAGAAGAGGTACGAAAACTTGCGGAACAGTCCAATATGGAAGTGTTGGAAGTAGAAAAATTGGTACGCGATATAACAGAAAGTATAGGGCAAGTTGTTAGTTCCACTTCAGATAGCAATAAGCTAATTGAATCGGGTACTGAAACCGTCCGTTTGACCGCAGTTTCATTAAGTAATATATCCAGTGCTGTTTCAGAAACTGTGAAAGAAATAAATTTGATTTCAGAATTAACGACAGCTGAAGCGGAGAACTCTGAACGGGTGGTAGGGCTAATTAGTCAACTGACTCACTCAATCCATTTAATCGAAGATAAGACAAATAGTATTTCCGCGGCTACGGAACAGACTTCAGCTTCTATTGATGAAGTTGCCGCGCATTCAACTGAAATGAGTCAGATGGCACAGGATCTCGAGGAACTTGTAGGGCAATTCAAACTGAAATGATATAATGACAAAACCCGTAAAAGCAATTACTTTTATGGGTTTTGTCATGAAAAGGAATTTTTAATTCGGTTGATAGGGAACATAAATTAGAATTCCTACTTACTTTGAAAGTTGATGTACCGTCTGTGAATTTATTTTTAGATCCGAAAACTTACAATTCATAGAGGAATACATTATAATTTTTTAGTGGACATGATATATAAAATACTTGATAGAACGGAGAGATTTCATGACAAGAGAAAAACAACTACATAAGAGGATTCTTTCTTTTCTGCTGCTATTAACAATTACTGTTCTGGCAGCTTGTGGTTCCAACGCTAAAGAAGATGAAAAAGTTTCTAGTTGGGAGAAAATAAAAGAAAAAGGTGAAATTGTAGTAGCGACATCTGGTACACTTTATCCGGTTTCTTTTCATGATAGCGAGAGTAAAGAACTGACAGGTTATGAAGTAGAAATAATGAAAGAGCTGGGTAAGCGCCTTGATTTGGATATTAATTTCGTTGAGATGGGGCTAGATGGAATGCTAACTTCCTTGAACAGTGGGCAGGTCGATCTCGCTGTGAACGATATTGAAATTACGCCCGAACGGGAAGAAAAATTTACTTTTTCAGAACCATATAAGTATTCGTTTGGTACAGCAATTGTACGTAAATCAGATCATTCAGGAATTGAATCACTTAAAGATTTAAAAGGTAAAAAAGCAGCAGGTGCAGCGACTTCGGTATACATGCAAGTCGGTCGAGAATACGGCGCAGAAGAGGCTATTTATGACAATGTAACAAATGATGTTTACTTACGAGACGTTGAAATTGGCCGAACGGATGTTATTTTAAATGACTATTATTTACAAAAACTTGCTCTAAAAGCTTTTCCTGAATTTGAGATTATGATTCATCCAGACATAAAGTATCATCCCAATGTCCAGGCAATCATTATGAAAAAGGACAGTAAGGATTTACTAGAACAAGTAAATACTGTGCTAGTTGAAATGAAAGATGATGGTACGATTTCACAATTAGCTGAAAAGTTTTTTGACGGAGAAGACGTGTCCATTGAAAAAGATTATGATATTGAATAATTGGAAAGGCGGGTTATAAAGTGAGTGGAATTGAATGGAACCACATTTTTGACTTGCCACTTGCTATCGAATCATTTCCGTATATTTTGCAAGGTGTTGGTTTCACGATACTCATCTCTTTTGGAGGGATGGCATTCGGATTAGTTCTGGGTTTAATCCTGGCGCTTGGTAGGACGTCTAAACTGCTACTATTCAGGTGGCCTTCTCGAATCTATATTTCCTATATGCGGGGAACACCCATGCTGGTATTTCTATTTTTGTTATATTTCGGATTGCCGAATATAGGCATAGAGTTTACTGCCGTTACAGCAGCGTTAATAGGCTTTAGTCTTCATTCATCCGCCTATATGGCCGAAATAATTCGGTCATCGCTTAACTCAGTCGATAAAGGTCAATGGGAAGCTTCTACTGCCTTGGGTTTGTCATATATGCAGTCAATGTATTCCGTTATCATACCTCAAGCGACTCGCATAGCCATTCCGCCATTGTCGAACGTTATGCTAGATTTAATCAAAGCATCATCGTTAGCGGCGATGATTACAGTACCTGATTTGTTTCAGCGTGCAAAAATCGTCGGGGGAAGAGAATTCGATTATATGACAGTTTATATTTTGGTTGGCCTTATTTACTGGGGTATTTGTTTGCTAGTCGAAATATGGCAAAGCCAACTTGAGAAACGTTCAAATTACGTTTAAT
This sequence comes from Sporosarcina sp. Y838, assembly GCF_056786515.1. Taxonomy (NCBI): domain Bacteria; kingdom Bacillati; phylum Bacillota; class Bacilli; order Caryophanales; family Caryophanaceae; genus Sporosarcina; species Sporosarcina sp. Y838. The sequence goes on from NZ_JBXCJD010000027.1 coordinate 8,099, forward strand.
ATGTTTTCATCATCTGTCATTTCAGTAAGAGCGCATGATATAATGGAATCAAAAACATAGTTGAGGAGCATGCGATATGTTGAAGGATTTCTTTATCGGGTTATCTCAAAATCAGTTATTGAATAGTGCTGCTAAAAAATACGGATTGAAACTTGGTGCGCAAAACGTAGTAGCAGGAACAAATGTAGAAGAAACAATCCAAAGCATTAAAGAGTTAAACTCTTATGGTATTTCTTGTACTGTAGATAATCTGGGTGAGTTTGTTTATGCAAAAGAAGAAGCATTAGCTGCAAAAAAACAAATACTTGAAGTAATTGAAGCAATCCATCAACATGGAGTCGATGCCCATATTTCATTGAAACCTTCTCAACTAGGTTTGGATATAGATCTTGATTTTTGTTTGGAAAATCTAAAAGAGATTGTTTCTAAGGCAAAGAACTACGATATCTTCATAAACTTCGATATGGAAGATCATGCTCGTTTGCAACCATCGTTTGATCTACTTGATGAATTATCGAGGACATATGATAATATAGGAACAGTCATTCAAGCTTACTTCTTCCGTGCAGTAGGAGATATTCAAAAGTATAAGAATTTCCGCTTGCGAATAGTAAAAGGTGCATACAAAGAGTCTGAACAATATGCTTATCAAAATAAAGATGAAATTGATGAAAACTATATTAAGTTAATTGAATGGCATTTGCTAAATGGTAAATTTACATCGATTGCTACACACGATCACAACGTCATAAATCATGTGAAACAATTTGTTAAGGATAATAATATTCCGTATGATAAATTTGAATTCCAAATGTTATACGGCTTCAGAAAAGATATGCAATTAAAATTGGCCAGTGAAGGGTATAATTTCTGCACTTACGTACCCTTCGGAAATGATTGGTACGGCTATTTCATGCGTCGTCTTGCTGAAAGGCCGCAAAACATGAATCTTATTGTCAAACAAGTATTTAACAAAAAAACAAATACAGTGCTTGGTTTAGCAGTCGGAGCTTTTGCAGTTGGAAGATTTACCAAGAAAAAATAACATTAAAATAAAAAGGTGTAAAATGAGATGCTTCTCATTTTACACCTTTTTCAATTTAGCCCACTGTAATAATGACTACGAAGTAAATGACCATCGAAATTAACCCGATTGGAACGCCAAAACGTGCCCATTCAATACTTTTAATATTCAACTTTCCTGCAGCGATAATATTAGGAATGTTTCCTGGTATTAACATTCCTCCGCTTATAAGCAGGCCTAGTAAAAGGGCCTTAATTGTCGAATCATTCATCTCAGGACTGATTTCTGCGGCTGCTAATGTGGCATTGTCGAGCACTGCTGAAATCATATTAATCCAATAAAGAATCAAAGGATTCATGTCGAGTAAATAATTTTCGATAAATGGTTCAAAGCCAGCTCCGAGCAATGTTAAAGCCATTACAAACAAATAGACTTTAAAGCCCCGAATAATTATTTCGATGTATGATTCCGTAACAGGAATTGTTTTATATCTGTTTAACTTTTTTGAAGGGTTGATCATTACTGCAGCTAGTATGCCAAAAGCAATAACTCCAGGAATGATATCGGGTCCGATTAGGCGTAGCAAATAGAAAAAGTCCTCATCTAATTTACTAGTGGCAATGGTTGAAAGTGGTTCGCCAATAGGCGTCAAGACCGCACCGAGTCCAATTGAGTAACAAGCAATTATTACTAAACGTATTTCAGATTTCCTATCAAGTCGTAACACACCGACAATTGCAACCAATACAATTGCAGCAACAATTGCAGTAATTACACTTGAAAGTAATCCTAGAACGATAACATTGAGTGCTATAAATAAGCGGAAAGGAATTGCTTTGCTCATAATCAGTACTCCTTTGTGAAAAGGAGTTCGAAGCCACCGAAACAATAGCCCGGCAATTATAACCGCTAATGTAATATTTACCGGATCCTCCAACGCTTTTAATATGAGATAGGAGTCAAGTACCTGGCTAACCAGAACTGCGAAAATACCCATGATGAATAAAAAGAATTCTAAATTCCTTTCAACTATTTTCATTGTAAAGGGCAAAAATAAAACCAGTATTAAAATTATAGTCAAGCCAAGTAGCATGATATACCTCCATTATTCAATTTAATAAGAGTCCATTAATTATCTTATTATAAATAGTAAAGGAAAATACCTATGAAAAAGCTTGAACCACAACTTGAAAATGAGTAAAAAAACAGGCAGCCCCTATTACTAGCGGAGCCGCCTGTTTTAATAATATTTCTATTTAACGTACGCCTTTCATAAAACGCTGGATAACTGGAGAAACTGCGAAGAGTAGAATACTAAATAGTATTGCCGTCCCGCCGATGATTCCAAAGTACATTAATTCTGTTTCAGGTTTGTATAATTTTACAAGTTGTGCGTTTAATGCTTGTGCAGCTGCGTTTGAAAGAAACCATAGACTCATTGTCTGCGCAGAGAACGCTGCAGGAGCCAGTTTTGTCGTTGCAGATAAACCTACGGGTGATAAACACAATTCTCCTAGGACGACGATGAAGATGCTTAAAATGAGCCACAGTGGACTTACAAGTGCATCCGTACCTCCCAAATAGCCAGGCACTAAAATAACGATGAAAGACAATCCGGCAAATAGTAGTCCAAGGGAGAACTTCTGCGGAATAGTAGGTTGCCGATCACCAAGTTTCATCCAAATCCATGCAAAGAATGGTGCCAGAGTGATTATGAATAAAGGATTAAATGATTGGAAAAAGGCTGGTGAAATCTGATAGCCAAAGATATTAAGATTTGTCCGTGTATCCGCATATAATGCAAGTATTGTTGATCCTTGCTCAGCAATTGCCCAGAATATAACTGAAGCCACGAAGAGTGGAATAAACGCAATAATACGTGAGCGTTCATCATCATTCGTTTTCGAACTTCTATACATTACAACGAAATAGGCTGTAGGGATCAAGAAGCCGAGAATCCCGACAATTGCAATGAATGAGTCAAATGTAAGCCAGCCACGGGGAATGGCAATGGCGACGAGAATTGCAATCGCAATAGCGCTAATCGCAAAAATTGAGAATACTTTTTTCTTCTCGCTCGCTTCCAATGGATTTGCTACTTGCGTACCAGCAAGTCCAAGACTTTTCTTTTTCGTAAGTATAAATATCAACAGTCCAATGAACATCCCGACTGCCGCAACACCGAAACCAAGATGGAAACTTGTCTTCATTAATTCTCCGACAATCAGTGGAGAGATAAAGGCACCCATGTTTATACCCATATAGAAGATACTGAATCCCGCGTCTCGACGGTTATCATTTTCCGGGTAGATGTCCCCAACAACACTAGAAACGTTAGGTTTTAATAGACCAGTACCAATTACAATGAGTACCATTGAAACGAAGAATAATGTAATGTTACCAGGAATTGCAAGGGCGATATGGCCAAGCATGATGAAAATTCCACCATAAAAAATCGCTTTAGATGTACCGAAAATCCTGTCAGCTAACCAACCACCGATTATCCCTGACATGTACACAAGGGAACCGTAAATGGACATAATAGACAATGCAACTGTTTTGTCTAGTCCGAGGCCGCCACTTGATATTTCGTAATACATATAGAACACAAGGATTGCTCTCATGCCGTAATAAGAGAATCGTTCCCAAAACTCTGTGAAGAATAATGTGAACAAACCTTTTGGATGCCCAAAGAAACCTTTTTGAGGGACACTTTCCACGATTTGTTTTTTTGATATCTGTGACATAATAATGCCTCCTTCATATTCTACTATAATACAATCAAACGTTTTCAATTGTCAAAAATAGTTGTTAGAAATACTGTGTTTTTGAATAACGTTGTAATTACAACATTTCAATGTTGTTAGAATCTTTCTAATGGATCAAATAGATAATTACTAAATATATTTATACTATATTAATATATTTAATTTATTTATAGTTCATGTTAACAAACTTTTGTTCATATAGTTAAAGGAATACAAAAACTGAACCAAACCAAACCATTGGGAAACTTGAAGCTATATGACTATCTACAACTCTTTTTGTAGCGCTTGCGTCGGAACACTTCTCAGGAAAAGTGGAATGATGATGCTTCTCTTAGAAGTATTATATTTAAGTCGCTCTTTTACATTTTGAAACTCACAATTTCGCAATCTGATACTTCGATAGGGACGAATGTTCGTTCCATACATAACGATAGTCACTCTACAGCCATTTCCGTTAACCTCCACTTAACTCCGCATTGAAATTTGTGCAGTCATTTACCAAAAAAAGAAATTAATTGGTTATCGACTAACTAGTACAGGAGGAGAAACGTTGGAAATCTATGATGTCGTTTTAATTCCACTTATCATTGGAATAGTGGAGTTGTTGAAAATGTACGGTATGCCAAAAAAATTATTACCGGTAACAGCCATTCTCTTCGGAATTGTAGGTGGAGTTGTATATATATACCCTCATGATATCAAGGCAGCGATACTCATTGGGTTAATGATGGGGCTTTCTGCGAGTGGGCTTTACTCAGGTAGTAAAACTGTGGTTAAAAGACAATGAAAATAAAATATCTCTAAAGAATAAATTTATCTAAGGTATTTATGCTTACATCGGATAATTCTGGCGTAAAAAGTAAAAATATAGAACTTACCTGTGCATTCTGGCAAACAGGTAAGTTTTTTGTGTTTTATTAAACTAATAGTTTTGCATTGAAATTTCATTTCTGAATTTATTTAGAAATAAATCGCAGGATATTTAGTGATGACGGAAAATTCTAAATGGTATATACTAATTAAAAATGATGGGGTGAAATGGATGAATGTACCACTACTATTACCGCAATTTCTTGACCGTGCAGTTTCTTTATATGGAGAAAAGGAAGCGGTATATTGCGAAGGACGTAAATATACTTATTATCAACTGAATGAGAGAGTCAATCAGCTTTCACATGGGCTACGTGAATTAGGGATATGTAAAGGTGATAAAGTTGCATATTTAGCGGGGAATTCACTTGAAATGCTAGAGGGATTTTATGGCGTGTTTCAACTTGGAGCAGTCATGGTTCCTTTGAATATTAGATTAAAACCGGAAGACTATGCCTTTATTCTGAACCATAGTGAATCAAAAGTGCTTTTTGTCGATCAAGACCTCTATGAATTAATCAGTCCAGTAATAGACAAGTTTGAAACAATCAAGCATATTATTGTTCATTATAAGGATTCTGATACTAGTGAAACGAGCTATGATGAATGGTTAGCCTCTTTTTCAACTGAGCCATTTAACCGGACTGAACTTGATGAAAATGATGTCTGCAGTTTACTGTATACGAGCGGTACCACTGGAAATCCAAAAGGCGTCATGTTGACACATCGCAACAATTACCTACATGCACTTAGTACAATGCACCATTTAAGGGTTACTGACTCGGATGTTTATCTGCATGTGCTCCCAATGTTTCATGTGAATGGCTGGGGATCACCATTTTATTACACCGCAAATGGAGCTACACATATTTGCTCAAGAAAATCCACTCCAGAATCCATTTTTAATGCGCTTAAAGAACACAAAGTTTCTATTTTACACATGGCACCCACTGTATTGAACGCATTATTGCTATACCATGATCAGCATCATCCGGTAATCGAACAAGATATTCGTGTTGTCATTGCAGGATCTGCACCGCCTCCCGCTTTCATCAATCGTGTCGAGGAAGAGTTGGGTTGGGAATTCATCCAAGTGTATGGCATGACAGAAACATCACCACTCAGCCTGATTTCAACAATTCGCTCGCATTTAACCGGACTATCAAGAGCGCAACAAATTGAATTAAAAGCAAAAGCTGGTTATTCGATGATTGGAAGCGATGTAAAGATTCTAGACGAACAAGGGGACGAGGTTGCACATGACGGCAAACAAGTTGGGGAAGTGGCGGTGCGTAGCCATGGCGTCATGAAAGGTTATTGGAAAAATGATCAAGCTACGGAAGAGGTACTACAAAACGGGCGGCTATTGACGGGCGACATGGGGACCATTGACGCAAATGGATACATCAACATAGTGGACCGCAAAAAAGATGTTATTATCAGCGGTGGGGAGAATATATCTTCAATTGAAGTCGAAGGAGTCCTTTATGGACATCCGGCAATTCTCGAGGCTGCGGTCATAGCGGTACCGCATGAGAAGTGGGGGGAAACGCCACACGCCTTTATTGTACTACGTGAAAATATGACTTCGAACGAACAGGAGATTATCGCATATTGCAAAGAAAGATTAGCTCATTTCAAAGCAGTAACTGGGATTACTTTTGTAGATGAACTTCCGAAAACAGCCTCCGGAAAAATACTGAAAGTTCAAATTCGTGATGCTTATTGGGAAGAAAAAGGAATAAAAGGTCGCCTTGTAAATTAAAATGATAAGTAGCTTGTAAGTACATTGAGTTATGTACTTACAAGCTTTTTCAATTTCCCTCCTCATAACGAGCAATGAGAATCCGAAGAACAGCAATGTAGTTCCGGGAACATAGAGAACGCTAAAAAATGATGTTTTTCACCGTTAATTTCATATAACATTCCCATATCGATTTGGAATGCTTGTTTGACTTCTGCAGGAGCATTTGAAAAAGCTTTTGAATGATTATCACATCCTTTCTCAAGAAACGTATTGATGGAATTGTACCGCTTCATGGAATTAGTGGAAATTAATCTCACGTAACATGCATTTTTTAGATGATAAGATGCATTTAATAGTACAATACACTTTTAAAAAGCTATGTTAATCGGCTATGATAGAATAAGGTAGTCATTAGAAATGGAAGTGTAATCATGAGCCAATTAATTATTGAAAACCTCACAAAGACAGTTGGGGAAAAAACTTTGTTTAAAAATATAGCCTTTACGGTTGCGAGTGGAGAAAAAGTGGGTTTGCTCGGCATCAATGGGACAGGTAAGTCAACTTTACTGTCAATCATTGCAGGAGTCGAAGAAGCCGATTCGATTTCGACCGATCATCCGAATAGATACCGAATTGTATATTTACCTCAAGAACCTGAAGTCGACCCAGAACTTACTGTTATGGAAACAGTGTTCAAGAGTGACGCACCGATTATCAAGGTTAACTTAGAGTATGAGCATGCACTTCAAGCACTTTCTGCAAATCCTGAATCTACACTGAATCAGGACCAATACTCGAAATATCAAAATGAGATGGACGATTTATCCGGTTGGGATATAAATTCAAAAGCCCGTACAATTTTATCGAAACTTGGCATTGAAACGTTTGATAAGAAGATGAGTGAACTTTCGGGTGGACAAATAAAGAGGGTAACGCTCGCAAAAGTTCTAATTGAGCCTGCAGATCTCTTACTTCTCGATGAACCGACAAACCATTTAGATGTAAATTCGATCATGTGGCTGTCAGATTACTTGAAAAATGAACAAGGCGCTGTTATCTTTGTTACCCATGACCGCTACTTCTTGGACGAGTTATCAACTGGCATCTATGAACTTGCTGATAAAACGTTATATTCTCATACAGGTAATTACGGAAATTATCTTGAGTCGAAAGCAATTCGTGCGGAGATGGCAGCATCGACAGATGATAAGCTTCGCAATCAGTACCGATCTGAATTGAAGTGGATTAGAAGAGGTGCGAAAGCAAGATCGACCAAGCAAAAAGCACGGATTGGGCGCTTTGATGAACTAGCGGAAAAGGTTAAAAAAGAAGACACGAGCGGAGAAATGGACGTCGCGCTTAAGTCGACGCGACTAGGCAAGAAAGTGATTGAAGCGGTAGGCATCTCGAAGTCGTTCGGTGGAAGAAAAGTCATTGATGATTTCTCGTGCATTCTACAATCAGGTGACCGTATCGCGGTTGTCGGACCTAATGGGGCAGGAAAAACGACGTTATTGAATATGTTATCCGGTGAAAGTGAACCGGACAGCGGAATCATCGATAAAGGAACAACAGTAAAAATTGCTCATTTCCAACAACACACGCCAATAATGGATGAGAAAAAACGAATTATCGAATATATTCGTGATACGTCGAATGATATCGAAGATGCTGATGGTGTCCGCATTTCAGCTTCTCAAATGTTGGAGCGTTTTTTATTTCCTACACAAGCACACGGGACACCCATCGGTAAACTATCAGGTGGCGAGCGAAAAAGACTATATTTACTAAAACTACTTATGGAACAACCTAACGTCATGATTTTGGATGAACCGACAAACGACCTTGACCTTGAAACCCTTTCTGTATTGGAATCTTTCATCGATACATTCCCGGGTGTTGTTATCACTATCTCACATGACCGGTTCTTCTTAGATCGTACATCAAAAAAATTATGGGTAATGGATGGATCAGGGGATGTCGACACCTGGTTTGGTATTTATTCTGATTTCCTAGAAACGTATGTACCAAAAGAAGTAGTGGTACACGAACCAATCGTTAAAATAGAAGAGCCGATTCAACAGGAACTAAAAAGGAAGATATCGTACGCTGAAAAGAAAGAATATGAAACAATTGAGTCGGACATCGAGAAAGTTGAGAAATTAATCGAATCCACGGAAGCAGAAATGGCGTCCGCTGGGTCTGATTACGATAAATTAAGAGATTTAACGTCATCACTTGGAGAATTGAACGGTAAATATGAAAGTCTTATTGAACGCTGGTCGTTCTTACAAGAATTGAATAAGTCCTAACGAAAGGGGCAAATGAACTTGAAAATAGTAACGATTGAACCGACACCAAGTCCGAACTCAATGAAAATCATTCTCGATACTGAGCTACCCAAAATGATAAGTCATAACTATAAAAAAGAGGATATGGGGTCCGCACCGCACCCGATTTCAGCTTTATTGAACATTCATGGCATAAAAGGAATTTACCATGTCATAAACTTTATGGCGATTGAACGCATAGGGAACGTTGCATGGGAAACGATACTTGCTAGTGTCCGAGCCGTTTTCAATGAAGAGCAGAGTGAAGAAACGGAAATTGAAGTGGAGATCGACGATAGTTTTGGCGAAGTATACGTACATGTTCAAACCTACAAAGATATTCCGCTACAAGTAAAAGTTTTTGATAGCGAATCAGAAGAACGTTTCGGTCTAAGTGACCGTTTTGTACAAGCAATGGAGAAGGTTCATGGGCGAGAAGTGGAAAATTATATTTTATTGCGTAAATGGGCAGATTATGGAATTCGTTACGGAGAAAAGGCTGAAATCGGTGAAACAGTGATTCAGGAAATAGAGGCGGCTTATCCAGAAGAACGATTACTTGAGATTGTCCGTCAGGCGAATGAAGGACAAAGTGAAGGTGTCCAGAGCGGTAGAAAAATTTCACTGGAGGACTTCTCAGTTGACCAATGGGAGAATAGATTTCAACTACTTGATCAAATACCTGATCCCGACATGTCGGATGCAGCACTTCTGGAGCGGGCACTGGACGATGAAAAGATGTCAATTAGACGCCTCGCAACGGTTTACCTGGGTATGATTGAAGACGTCGCAGTTATTCCGTATATTGAAAAAGCACTTAAAGACAGAAGTTGGGCGGTGCGTAGGACGGCGGGAGACTGCATGAGTGACCTTGGTTTCGAGGGGTTCGAACAGGCGGCAATTGAAATATTGAATGATAAGAATAAACTAGTTCGCTGGCGTGCGGCTATGTTTTTATATGAAACAGGAACTGAAGCGGCGTTGCCTGCTTTGAAAAAGGCTGAAAACGATCCGGAGTTCGAAGTTAAGCTTCAAATTCGTATGGCAATTGCCCGAATTGCTGAAGGCGAAGATGCCAAGGGGTCAGTTTGGAAACAAATGACAGAAGCGCGAACAGGCTCAAAATAGTAATATAACGAGTGCGATTATTTAGATGTTAAACGTTAGTGGATGTGAGAACTTACATTTCGCTAACGTTTTTTCTAAATCAGAAAAACACAAGTGTCTGTTAAGAGATGCTAGAGCCTTGATGTGAAATCTCTATCTTGCGTCTTATCCACAGTACGTGGTTTTCTAGTTTCCTATGCTATGAAAAATGGGAGGAAGATGAATGAAACTGTTGAAAATCCTTATCCTCTTACTATTAATTATCGGCGGAGTAGGATATGGAATCTATCATTTTGGAACCAATATCGCATCGGACAAAGTAATGAACGTTGTAACTACTGAATTAGAAAACAGTGGACAATTAAACGAAATCAAACAAATGGTGGCTGAGGACCCTGAATTAATGCGTATCATTGAAGAAGGTGCAAATGTTGATAATAATAATCTTCCTTTCACAACAAAAGAGCAAGCAACAAGAGTTTTAATCAAAAAAGTCGGATTCAGTGAACTCCAATCTATTCACTCTAAAGCTCAAAGTGGAATGTCGAACGAGGAAATACAGGAACTATTAGTGGATTTAGAAGGAAAGCTCACAGAGGAAGAAATTTTGGCATTAAAAGTTATCGCTTATAAAGAATTCTTAGAATAATGCTAATCTCAAACATAAAAGTAGGATGATTTGAAACAAAATCATCCTACTTTTATGTTTGGTGTTTTGGTGATATAGTAGAACACTTGTGATTCTTCCGTAGGATATCATCACATACCTATGCAATTTTTTATCAGAGAAAGGTCGTTATTGAACGTGGGACCACTAAAAGGAAATAAACGAATACGATTTGCATTACTTCTGGGTACATTAGCAGCATTGGGACCGTTAACAATTGATATGTATCTACCTTCATTTCCGACAATTGTAAGTGCTTTTGGTACTACGGCTACCTATGTACAGGTCAGTTTAACTGCTTGCCTCCTAGGTATAGGGTTAGGCCAACTTATAATCGGCCCAATGAGTGATGTCCATGGACGGAAAAAGCCGTTGCTGATGGCACTTATTGCTTATTTTGTCGCATCAATTTTATGTGTAATTTCTCCAAATATCGGCTTTTTCATTGCAGCGCGTTTCTTGCAGGGTTTTGCTGCCGCTGCGGGTATCGTTATCTCTAGGGCTGTCGTCCGAGATTTATACAGCGGACGGGAATTGACAAAGTTTTTTGCTTTGCTCATGCTTATTAATAACTTGGCACCAATCCTCGCACCTGTTCTTGGGGGAGGCATCCTAGCGTTTACTGAGTGGACTGGTATATTTGCAGTCTTGAGTGCAATCGGCTTTTTGTTGTTTGTCATTGTTTTATGGAGAATGGATGAAACTTTGCCTGAACAGATGCGCATGCCAAGTAATCTTTCTCATACGATAAAAAACTTTCTGTCACTGTTAAAAGATAGACAGTTTATGGGGTATGCACTTGCACAAGGTTTCATTATGGCTGGCATTTTTGCTTATGTCGCTGGGACACCGTTTGTTTATCAAAATATATACGGAGTTTCTCCGCAGACATTCAGCATACTATTCGGTATGAATGGATTTGGACTTATCATCGGCGCGCAGGTAGTAGGACGCTTAACGGGTGTTGTATCTGAAAAACGATTTTTAGAATCGGGTTTGTTCCTTTCTATTACTTCAGGCACATTGCTGCTGATTGCCGTGTTATTAAATGGACCACTTATTACAATCGTTATTCCTATCTTTTTTTTCGTCGCTTCGATTGGGATCATTTCGACATCATCCTTCTCACTCGCGATGGAAAAACAAGGGCATATTGCAGGTAGTGCATCTGCTTTACTTGGATTACTACCATTCATTTTAGGTGCAATCACGGCGCCACTTGTTGGAATAGCAGGAGAAGAGACAGCAATCCCAATGGGAATCATTATCTTCGCATCAAGTTTAATTGCAGGCCTCGCGTATTTTAGACTCTCAAGAGTCAAAGTCTAACGAAACTAACAGAAAAACAGCCGCCCACTCAATTGAGAGTAGGTGGCTGTTTTCAAGAGATTGTAAACACAGTTTTATGGAGCTGGAGCGGCAATTAATGGTGGTGTTAGAATTAATGAAGATGTGTCTTGGCTAAGTGTTAAACGTTGATATTTTCGCGTTTATTGTGTGGGCAAGTTTCAATTTTTAAATGACCCATTCTTGACTACATACCCGACAACAACCGCCGAGCAATTTGCTCATACTCATCTCTGCCGATACCGGGTGCAAACTCTTCAGGGATACCCTCAAAATCAGGAATTTCATAGCCTTTTGGCATGCCTTCTTTTACAAATAGCTTTTCACCACTACTTGGATTGGTCCCTTTCCAAATCTGACGTATGTCCTTGTATTCTCCAGTATCATTCCAAGTAAATAATACATTACCGTATCCTAGATTTTCATATTTTCTTGCAGTATCAAAGACGCGATTATCTAAATTAGGTATTGGTAGCATCTTTGTCAAGTCAGTGCCAGTGGCCATTTCTAACGCTTTTGCATAGGCGAGTATATGTGTACCTCCCCGAACGAGCAAATAACCAATCATTTCTCTTGCTGTTGGATGGTCTGTCATTTCATATACACGCATTTTATGCGTTCTTGCTCCGCATTCAAGAAAGAAGTTATGCAATAGGTCAAGTACTAAATTTCCACTGGAAAACACATAATCTCCGCGCCATGGATTGCCCATTGAGTCTCCGGGCATTGAAGTTTGTGCATTTGCTATGAAGGCATACGTATTCCGCTTATCTTTAGCATTTTGTAAAGGTGTTAAGTTTGGGTCTGCTGTAAAAGATGTACCTTGATTCACTATATTTATCGTGTTAGAAACGAGTTCAACATGACCGAACTCCTCTGCGGTAATACTCGCAACTAAATCATAGAAAGGCCTGAGCTTTCCTTTCTGCCTGAAATTAAATGATTGGTACATATAGTTATTAAGCGTTGACATTTCTCCAAATTTTCCGCCCAACAGTTCCTGAACCGCAGAAGCTGCGTTAGCATCCCCGTATTCTGGGATAGGTAGATCAATCGGTAATTGATTTACACGTTTGATCAATTGATTCACTCCCTCCATTATGAATCTTTGAAATTCATGTAAGTGAAACCCAGACAATTTCTTGCAGTCTAACGTAAAATGGCGTGTCGCTCACGTTAATTACAACATGATCAGGCATGACTGTTATTAATAAACCTTGTATCGGATTTTTCGTTGTTTGAATAACGATATTTTTTGACCTGAAACTTAGTAAGGATTGATAAAAGTAAGGGTCGAATACACTTACCATTTTGACTTCCGATTGTTGTCCATTCATACTTATCCCACCTCTCTTCAGATTCGACCTAGTATATGGGCGAAGGCGGAACTTTATGATTATGAGGTACTGCATGGATCTTGATTAGTAAATTTAAAGTAGATAGTAGCAAAAAAACTTGGTGTAAAATTGTTAAAAGGCGACTGCTCATTTCGAATGGATGTCAGTATGTATCGATAGCCAGGAAGGAAGTAACAGCACAAGATCGATTGAGAAGGTGGCTATTTTATGCGTTCGTAACAACTAAAAGAAATCATAGAATCTAACATATAAAGTGAAGAACCGTGAAAAATTATGAAAGACAAGGTAGAATAGAACTCGTGGAACTTGATTTACAAAGCGAATTTGAACACATATGAAAAGGGGCGAAAACATGAATGCTTACGATGAGTACATGAAAGGTATCGTTAAACCGATGCGTGAAGAGCTTGTAGGGACTGGATTTACGGAATTAACGACGTCTGAGGATGTCGAAAGTACTATGAAAACACTTGAGGGGACTGCACTGGTAGTGATCAACTCGGTCTGTGGATGTGCCGCAGGTTTGGCGCGCCCAGCTGTCAGAGAAGCATTAAAAGGAGCCGAACATAAACCAGATCACTTGTTGACTGTATTTGCTGGACAGGATAAAGAGGCGACTGAAATGATGCGAGATTATTTCCCAGAAGTACCGCCGAGTTCACCTTCGATTGCCCTTTGGAAAGATGGAGCATTAGCTTATTTTATACCAAGAGAACAAATCGAAAATTTCGAAATGGAACAAATTAAAGACCATCTATCAGAAGTACTCGACCAAATTTGTAAATAATGGGTACAGTCATTACGACTGCCGGCAGACCAAATGATAAATCGATACAACTTGCATTAGAAGCTTCTAGAGCTCTCGGTTATCCGATTGTCGAACGAAATAAACAGTCTATTCACGGGATGCAGAAAACTAGTGGCGCGGATGTGCTTGTAGCGGGCAAGAATCGCTATGAGTTATATCGGATTGGAATGGAAGACCCATTTTTCTTTCATCCCAATTCGGCCGCGTTCAGATTGAAACGGCTTGCGAACGGGGAAAAGGATCCATTAATTGAGACAGCTCAATTGTGTAAAGGAGATTCATTTCTCGATTGTACGCTTGGTCTTGGATCAGACAGCATTACCGCATCTTTCATAACAGGAGAAAACGGTAAAGTGTTAGGGATTGAAGCTGATCCTTCAATTGCATTTATAACCGGTCGGGGACTTCGTTCATTTCCTTCCCATTCTGAACAACTTACTTTGGCCATGCTAAGAATAGAAGTTATTCAGTCGGAGGCAATTGATTATTTAAGTAAGCTATCCGATTCTTCCTGGGATATTGTCTATATAGATCCGATGTTTCATACACCTATTGTCGAATCATCCAATTTCACACCACTGCGTCAAGCTGGTGTACATAGATCGCTTACAGATGAATGGATAGAACAGGCACAACGTGTATGTAAACGGCGTGTTGTTGTAAAAGATCGTTTTGATTCACCCGTATTCGAAAGATTTCATATGGAACAAGTAGTAAGACCGAATACGAAATTCCATTTTGCTTTTATCCAAAAGTGAAGAAATTAAAAACGCCGTCATCCAAAAGAAGTGGACGACGGCGTTTATCGCTATTAATGTGTGAAATTCAATGAGCTTAGGTATAGGATCAATGCGAGCATCCCTAGGCCGATAAACAATTGTACATCCATTAATGAGTACCTCCTTCAAGAAAACGAACATTTATCTACGTTATTATTGTACAATGAAAGTGAGAAAGAAGAAACCTTTTCAATAGCTTTTCGTCAAAATAGAATATTAAAATATACTAAATTGCGGGTGAGATACTATGAAAAAGTGGTTCCAGAAAACGCTCATTGTTGCCGTAGCACTTTTGACATTTGGTGCAATTCCACCAAATCATGAAATTTGGACTAACTTGCAAGACAAAGGTCTTTCAAAAATTTCGGATAGACCCTTACAGAGTACAGATTATTCGATTGGATTAGCCGATTCTTTAGATGAAGAAAATCTGATGGGGAGCTCCGATTCCTTAGAAGAACTATTTATCACTTCTGCAAAAAGACTATCCTATATGAAATTCGGTACAAAAGTTGGGCCAGTAATTGCCGATGATTTTGATAATATCATTTTCCCGAAAATTGAAGAAGCCATTCAGATGACACTTGAAAAATCCGATAATCTTCATAAACGGCGTTTAGCTATCAGTGAAAAGCCTGCCGGAGATTATTCGGAGAAAATATTTAATGTATATGATTTGGATGATAGGAAAGATCTTATTCGTTTTCATGTACGAACTGAGAAAAGGCCTCAAGACGGCTACTTCTATAACTTTCATTATCATATCGCCGAAGATGAATTTACAGCTCATTACTCAATTGGCGACATATATTGGGCAAAAGACACACCTCCAAAGTGGTTATCTTAAATAACCACGCTGGGGGTGTGTTTTTATTTAATTTTTGGATGCCCTACATAAAGGGTTTATGAGCGGAAAAATCATTAGTTAGAGACTCTAAACACTCATGAACCTCCCACGACTGAAGTCACGGGTGTTCTTGGCTTAATCATAAATTTAAAGATGGGGGCTCGTCGAAATGACGTGCCCTTTGATTGGAATTTAATATTTTGACCATCGATTAAATCAGTTTCAATTTCTCCGTGTGGCCTAAAAGCAGTTTATTACCAATAAATGAAACTTCTCATTAGTCTTGGACGTATCTTAATATAGGAGCTATATTTGATAAGTTGCTGGCTTCTTAAGTTACTGCTAGGGGGATTGATTTTATCTATTGGATTCTAGCTATATTCTATAGTGTCATTATTTTAACTACGTTATTTACAGGACTGCTTAGTAATTTATTGTTCTTCATTATCTCAGTAATAGCAGCACTAATTATTGTTTTTAAAGAAAGAAGTAACTTGAATGAAAATAGAAATAGGCAGATTATTGCACTTGGTTTTTTTACATTCATATCTCTATGTACAATTGTTATTGTCTTTTTCAATAGAGAATTAATTGTGTAAAGGTGTTAAGGGAAGATAGAACTGCTATGTATGTTTTTTGCATACATAGCGGTTCTTTTTAATTTTTATCAGAGGAGGAAATAACAATGACACTTAGTCCGTATTTTTTATCACACGATTGGTCGCTGCACTGGACACGTATCCCATCGAATATAAAGCGCTCAGACTATGTAAACGGAGAATCACCGAAAGAACGAAAAGCATTAGAGGCAATAGCGGCAGTGGGATTAATCGGGGGAACACAACTCTCCCGGTTATTTTCTTTGGATAAGAAACGATTAAAACGTATGGTTTCAGAGAAGAAAATCGTTCGTCATGAAATTCATCGAAACAAGCAGGTCATACCAATTTACACACTCGGAATAAGCGGGGCAGTCGTTGCTGGGTTGAATGACTGTTACGAAAGTAATTATTGGGTTGGATACAAAGCGGAGGATGTTTTAAAACGACTTCTGTTTTTTCAATTGTTTCAACATTTTCCGGAATCTAAAATTTTGCCAACACAAGAACCATTCAGTGGGGTGATCTAATTTCAAGGCTGGACAATCTATGTATATGTATTGCGTGGAGATGTAAATGATTTGCTCATATATTTAAAGTGGAGCGGTAAACATTTCAATGAGCGTCTAATCATTATTAACGAATCAATTAGACATTTACAACCACTAAAGGTAACTGCCAAAACTCTCAAGGTTAGGGTGGCTGTAGATGTGGATTTACGGGATGATAATGAAGACCGTAAAAGCTGTTTTATTTATTGGATGAATCCGCTGAGTTTGTTAGCGAAGTAAAAGTATGGGAGGAATATAGAATTAGCTTGTGATTCGATACTCTGAATACCGGTGATAAGAAGGACGCCGCGTTAAAGCAGAATTATTTTATCTATCCAAAGATTAGTCATTTAGGAAACACCCTTTACTTTGGATTGCGATATCGAATGAAGATGAAATGTTCACGACAGTCAGGTGTTTGAGCAGCTAGTCCAGAAAATCATCGACTAGGGTGGGACGTCCTGTAGTCGTTGCCACTGATGTGCAGCCTACAAGACATCAATCATTGCGAACTACCTTTTAGAGAATCAAGTCCTTCCAGCACTTCCATACAAACGACCAATGACAAAGGAGGGATTCTTCAGAAAATATGAGTATGTTTATGACGAGCATTTCGACTGCTATCTCTGTCTTGAAGGACAGGACCTAATGTATCGAACAACCACGAAGGAAGGATACCGCCAGTATGCTACAACTCCTTCTATTTGTGCCTCGTGCCGGGGAATAGAATATGACATTGAATAAAAAAGTTTGATCCAAATGAACTCCCATATGGCTCAAATAAAAAATTCGTCAACCTTGATGGATTGGTACGGTTCTTTAATTTTTTGTTTTATTTTTTCTTTTTATAAGTTTTGAAAGTAGGATGCTAAAAAAGTTCTTCTTTGGTGATTCGTCCTGTGGATTGAATGGTAGCACAACTGGTGCCGAGATTGAATTTTTGGCCGAAGTCTCAATCAGTTTTTCATCCGGCTGTTGTTGATGATTACTGAAAAAACTCCATATAATTTCTGTTGCATTTGGACCCGAGGGATCGGTGTAAGAACCATTCGGGCTTCCACCAGACCAGGCATGCCCCATTTTATCAATCATCCAAAGTTCCGATAATGGCCCACCGTCCCCATCAATATATACATGCTTGGTATAGCTATATCCATTTATAATATCTGATTTGACCAGGGCAGGGGTAACATCAGCAAGGCCTATACCTTCTTCAACGAGAAAATTGGTTTGAGCCCATTGGGTGATAACCTGCTGGCCGTTAATGGGGTGGACCGTTGTATCACAGATTCCATGGAAAACAATCACCCCTATTTTTTTCTTATACTCTCCCATCTCTTGAAATGCACTGTTTCCGCATGCATATGGGTCAAACACGCCTTTCTCCATACTATTCTTAGCTTCCTTAGCCATCGGGTCGGTTAGAAAATATACATTGGCAGCATCATAGGCTAGTCCCGAACAAATTCCGATACCGTTAAAGACATCTGGATACGTAACACCAACAATACAGGCTAGTGCCCCGCCTGCTGAGAAGCCCACAGCGTATACTTTATTTGAGTCAATCTTGTATTTACTTTTGACCTCATTTAAAATCTCATAAATTAGCTTGGGATGTCCCTTACCGCGGTGTTGATTTTCATCTAAAAACCAGTTCCAGCAGCCAAAGGGGTTATACCCGGCCAGATCTGTAGGATTTAATAGATGGTTCATATCAGGATAAAGGACAAGGAATTTTTCCTTTTCAGCAAGTGTGTTCATGTTTGTGCCTGCAGCAAAATCATCCGGATTTTGTTCACATCCATGAAGCATCACCAACAACGGAGACTCTTTATCTGAATTATATTCACTTGGAACATATAGCTTGTATTTAAAATCGTAATAAATAAAATTGAGAAATTCCCCCAAATTTCTGTACCTCCGTTTTTATACTCTATTTACCTATCTTAATCCAATAGTTGTCGCAATATTATCACTTGTTTTACTATTTTAACAGATAATAAGTGATTTAGAGAGTAAAGTTTCAAGGAAATTGATGACACGACTGACAGTTAAGGCACACTGGTTGGAAAAAGGGACAAGAGTGGGATCAAGCATGAAATGGCATGGTTCGGGGTGTTAAGTAACTTAAAATCTGAATAAGGGGAAAGAGAGCTCTGTTATCAACAAAAATCGATTTAGGTTAAATTTTATATCCGACTTATTTATACTATGCGGAGAACTATGATACTATTTTGTGATATAACATTCTGTAAACTTGTTATGAGAGGATGCCAAGGTAAGTAAGAGGGAAATAGATAGAACTGAAGAAATTTGTATTGTATTACCTAAATCTAGCCATACTAACGGTAATTATAGATTAAAGGGTGAAGTTATGGTTATTCGGTTCAATTTTTCTATCTCTAATTGGTCTGTATTGGTGGGGTTTGAAAACGCCAGTAAAAGACATAAATTTTGGGTTGTAACAGAACCGTTTATTGGAATCCAATAGCTAGAATAAGAAAGCGTTGGATAAGAAAAGTGGTTTCGTCTATAAAATAAATGATTATTTAGTACATCAGTCTCAACAAACTGAACAGGTGTTTCCTGATTTTCAGGTTGTAAACTATGTGTAGTTAAAAATGGCTTTAAGAAAGGATATTGAGAATTCAATATAAATTCCTCCTAAAAAAATGATAATTATAGTTATGTTGTAAAAGAAATAGCTATTCATTTTTAAGATTAATTTTAATTACATATTTAAAAAGATCTTCAGCAATCGGGTGCGATTGGTGGACAACCCGCCAATTTAATGACATTACTTTTGCATCACCCACAATCATATGGGATATTTACGCTAAATTGTGTGAGATATATTAAAAGTCGATTCAATCCTCTGGGATACAGTCGGCTTTTTTTATGACTTCTGCCTTTGCAGGTACCATTTAATGATCAATGGAAAAAAATAACTTGACTATTTCAAATAGTAATACACAAGCTATAAATGATCAAAAAACAGTCAACAGAAAGGTGGGGTCAAAATGAAGAATAACATTCAGGTATTACCAATTGTAGCGGCCATTGGAATTGGAGCTGCTGCCTATAGCCTGATGACCGGTCGCGGCGGACAATTACAAAATATGATTCCTCAGTTATCTAACATGAGCAATCAAGGCACAGCAAACCAGCAACAGTAATCTAGAACTGGAACAAGCCAATAATTTAGCGGCGAAAGCATATGAAATCAATTCTAAAAGATTTTAGAGCCAGAAGAAGCGGAGAGTTTATGCCTTTCAACGCCTTCTAGTCATTGTAGGCATTGTCCGTTTGCTATTGAATGTTATCGAAAGTTCAGTAGCTATTAAAATGTAGAAACAACATGCACCGACGGGAATAGCTGTCGGTGTTTTTATATTCAAGTAAATAGAGGAGGAGAGATGTATATGACAACGATTGCCATATTTGAAGCTATTGCATTTATGTTTGTCACAGGAACTATAACAGCGGCTTCGTTTCTGATTGGGTTTAATCAAGGGAAACAGCAGTTACTGAAATACTAAATAAGTTAAGTCGGAGAAATTACGCATTCTAAGCGGCCAAGGTTATTCATGTTATTTCATAGGAAAGTAAAAATGAGCTGGGAGATGTATTCCCAAGCTCATGTATTTTACTGTTCATTTATTACTAATGCGTTAGTTGAAGAAGCAATCAATATAGTTTTATTGTACATATTTACAAATCTTTCTTTATCAATAACATAATGCACAGTGTTTATATACAAAGGAGAGAAGCTGAATTACAATCCAGCTTCTTTCCTTTTATTTTAGTTTAACAATGCAGCACCAATGATGATCAAAAGGATAAACAATACAACAATCAATGCGAATCCCTTTCGCCCATCACAATTATGCATAAATACAAGGTAAACTTTCTTAAAAATAGACTTTTGTCTTTACTAAGTCTTGGATACTACCATCTTTAGCGCTTCTTGTGTAAACCCAAAGTTCACCAGTATTTGATGTAGGGGTTCTGTTGAATGGTAAAGTGCTTGTAAAATTTCCGTACTCAGGAGCTCCTTTATTAGCCATTGTAGAACGTTCGTTAGAAACAATAGTTCCGTTAACGTCTCTTAATTGATATAAAACATTTGCTTCAAACGCTCTTGCCTGACCCTCTATTCTTTGTCCATTAACTACTATTGTTCCCGGAAGTGGAGTCCATACGACAATGTTTTGAGAGGTTGGTAAAGGGAGAATTAGCTCATATTCTGGCCAAATCAGATCACCTTGGTAACCTGGTCGGTTTTGGTTAGCCATTGTTATGCTTGAAAGGGAAATTCCAAATCTATTCGAAATCGATAAAAGTGTATCACCTGATTGTATTTCGTATATAAATACAGGTACTGTCAATGGTTGATTAGGGAAAATAATGTTGGGGTTTACTAAATCATTAATACCAGAAACTAAATCACTAAATGCATCAAACCTAGAAGCAATCTTATTAACTGTATCTCCGGATTTAACAATATAAGTTACTTTTCCGGTTTTAGAAAGGACTGGGACGACAAGTACATCTCCAGGATAAATAAGACCAGGATCAGTTACCGGCTGAAATAAATGATTCGCTCGTCCTATTGCTTCAACAGAACTTCCAAATCTCCGAGCTATTGAAAATAATGTATCGCCCTTACTCACTGTGTAAATATAAGTTTTATTAAAAACTATTGACAATATCATCACCTCCATTTTAATTTTTAAAAGAGTCTTACTCAAAGAAGAATCTATCTAATAAGATATTCTTGTAAAACAAAAAGGATAGGGACGATCATCTTGAGTCATTCATGGAGTTATCAAAAGAATTATAAACGGGAAGTGTCAACGGTACATGTCTGACCGGTTGCGGTTCAAAAAACACAACACCATATTGAAGGTGAAAAGTTTACGATGCAGACCCGCACAGAAAATGGATTTACATTCTTTGAGAAGTTGGGAGAAACAAAAGGGGGGAGCTTAGGCGCAGGCGAAGACGGTCGAGAAGCCGAAGGAAGCCGCGAAGTCGGAGAAGAAAGCGCCCGTAGTAGCGGTTAAGTCGGTTGAAGAAGTCGCGGCAGACTCAAAGGCGAAAGTAGTTGCGGATGCTAAGAAAGCTGACGAAGCAAAGGCGGCTGAAACCGTTCTCGTAAATTTGAAGGTACTCGTAGCGTTGTTAGATGGCGTTATATCCGATGTCAAGCCGAGTCCGCTCGGCAAAGGCGATTGGGGAACGACGTAGGTGATCGTATCGGATGCGTGGTACGTTTCGGCTGAACACGAAAAGGAACGCTTTGCTGAATCGATTTGCGGCGCAGTTAAGCTTACGACAAACGGCGAGGCGGCGCTCGTACATTTCTACGACGCGTATTATAAAGTGCCAGCGAAGGAAAAGGTATTCGGAGGTTACGATATTAAACGGTTATTATATAGAAGGAATCGGAAGGTCTTGCGCAAATTGGCGTTGGTTTTTTTCCTTTAGCCATGCGGATATCGCACAACATAAAAAGAGCCGCGCACTCAAGCGCCAGCCCTTTTCGGTTATTCTCCGTATTCAATTATCATTGCGTCGTGTATTCCGTACGGCTTACCGTTGTCGTCCTTATCGAGCGTATTCAAGGCGTTTACAATCTGTTCTAGTGTGTCGAAGCTAATCGACTTGCTACCACCGTTGCAGAGCTCGTTTATCGTTGCCGGGCGAATCTTGCGCTCGACAGCTACGGCGTTGCGCGTTATGCCCACATCTTCGAGCTTTTGTCCGAGTGTTATTTTTACGTTTGCTTGCATCGTTTCACTCCGTTCTACATATTATGTATGACGTTAAGAGTAAGACTTATTATGTAATAAACTATACTGAATGGAGCGGGTATATTATGACAATCACAGTAGAAATCAGCGCAATTGAACGACTAAAAGCAGCAGGCACTAGCGTAATTCACAATTTCGACGAACTCGGGAGGGGGCGCTTATGATGGCCTTGCGTCGCTACTTCATGGCCGACGATGACGAAGCGGTAAGCCCGTCGGATTATGTATGGATGACAGTAGGCTACGGCGTCCCTATCATAATTACGCTATTTACGGTACTATCAGTTTATTAATCGGGATGGGGGCGAATATATAAAGCAGTGGACTCCGATTCGATTGAAGTATGCTCGATAAGATTTTGTTGTATGTCGAAAACAATGAGACGATAATATAAATTGGGTTGATAGCGAAGCTTACGCTCGATGAAGATTACGTCCAATGGTAAAGAAGAGTGTAGATGGATCATTGGATTTGACTAGGAAGATGTTTAATTTCTAATGATAAAAAGGGATTGAGATAGTGCACACCGGCGCCGTTGAAATAGAAATGAAAACTATTTTAAACAAGACTTGTATTTCATGAGATGGAATGGTATATTTACTAAGTTGCTTTTGCGACATAATGAAAACAACGAAAAAAGAAAGTGAAATTAGTTGTTGACATGAATCGGAAAAAATGTTATGATGTAAAGGCTGTCGCGAAAAACGATAACCACTAAAGATGAAGGATGCAAGTTGATTCTTCTGACATGAACCTTGAAAACTGAACAGCAAAACATCAATGAGATATCGCGAGAGTGTGAACGCACTTGAGCAAAACGTTTCGAAGTAAGTTGATTTCGGTCGACCTAAAAGGGACACACACAAGAATCTTCGGATTCAGAGGAGGAATTAATTCCTCCTTAAGTCAGCAGAAATGAGCTATTCGATTTCTTTATGGAAAACTATTTCTTTTTAGAAATAGTTCTTATGGAGAGTTTGATCCTGGCTCAGGACGAACGCTGGCGGCATGCCTAATACATGCAAGTCGAGCGAAAGTTAGAGAGCTTGCTCTCTAACTTTAG
>NZ_JBXCJD010000028.1:0-30843 GCF_056786515.1 Sporosarcina sp. Y838
AACACACAGCCGCTATACCGTTAGCGAATGCTTTCGGCACTACTTTTCTTAGGATGTTTGCTGCACCATTCACATCTGCATTTATTAATGTTTTACTATTTGTACGGTAAAGTCCGCGTTTTAATCGTTTTCCACTGAAAATGTGATTTGTATTATTCCCCGATTTGTAGGTCGGAATAATGTCTTCATCTACAAAACTCGCCTGAGATGTGTAGCTTTCTTCAGTTACAATTACTGAAATACCCTCGGCATTCGCTTTGTAAGTGATTAATTCTATTAGCAATGAGTGTGGTACTTGGACAAAGTTTTGATTGATTCTTTTCCCTAATTCTATTTTTTGTTTCCAACCCACATTCTTGCCAATAACAATTGCATCAATGTTTCTTTCCACGGCTATTTTCACGATATTGAAACTAACTTTATGGAAAAAGTCTTTGATTTGTCTGTGTCTTGCGGAATCTAATTTCACTAACTTCTTAGAATGGAAGTTCCCTTCTTTTGATTTTTGTCCGTTACGAAGAGCCGCGTAGTAATAAGCACGCATTTTGTTGTACCATTGATTGATCGATTTAACTTTACCGCCTTTAAATAGGACTGGGACGTGCTCTGTATTAAAAACTAACGCTGCAACATTATCAAGTCCTAAATCAATGCTCATGCATCGTTCCATTTTGGCGGATAATTGTTTTTTCGTCTCGATTAAAAACACTAATTCAACAGTAAAACAATTGTGCTTGGGTATGATTCTCACTTGTTGAAACTTACCGTTGAAATTTGCTAACTTACCAATATTTATTTTTCTTTTAGTTTTTGGGAAGCTTAGATATTTACCGTCTTTAATTTTGCAAATCTGATTCGAAAGAGTTGATTCTTTCCTGCCTCCTTTAGGTAGGTAACCAGGAATAGAAGGTCCAGCCGTATACTTTTCTGGATTCTTTTTAAAGTCTTTCAAACTTGCGAAAAAACTAATCCAATTTTGCACGACATTTCTAAGAACCTGTTGATTTATCTGACCTGGTAATGAATAATAGTCTTTTTGTTTAATTGTTTTAAATAAACAATCCAGAAAATTGTAACCTAAGAAAGACTTTTCTTTTGAAGGCAACTCAAATAGATTTACCTTTATTTCTTTTTGTTCGTCTCTTGGTTTCATTTGTTCTTTTTCTAATTTTTTTAGATAAGCTTTTTGTTGATTGACATTCATTTTATTGATGTTATCAAGAATTATTTTTATTACTTCTTGTTGTAAAGGTTGTAATACACCTTCATTGTTTAAAGTAGTATAAACTTGCCTGATAAAGAAGTTTGTCGTGTTATATAGGTTATTACTATTTAGACAAAGTTCATCGAAATAAGAATATATTTTATGGCCATTTTTAATATTGATTTGAAAAGTTCGATATTCTTTATTCGGCTCCATAGTTTTTCACCTGCCTTCTTTAAGAATATTCTACCAAACAGAACGCACGTTTGTCTCGTGGTGTCACTTTAGAACAAAAAAAGAAAGCCAATTCATCCCACGACTGAAGTCACGGGTGCACTTGGCTTAATCATAAACTGAATCCTCGTTGCTGATTAATACGATGTCACCTTCCGTAACTTCGGCTGGGACTTCATTCTTTGGAATGAGTAACTGATTTTCTTCGTTAGGATATTCCAGAAACACATACTGACCATCTTCGGTTCTATCAAGTGTGTATTTTACTTTTGTCATTCGCAAGCCCACCCATCCTTGTCACGATCCATTTTCGACTGGTATGCAGCATGACCATATGGGACGCCGATAGAATGTACTGTCTTTAATTTTGTACAGGTTTTAAAAATTAATGGAGCTTTGATAGATAAGGGATTCGAGGATTCAATTGAACTACACCATTATATTTTGAGTTCCATCAATAATCATTCGGAATTTCTCTACCTCTATAGAAGAAAGATTTTACAGGATGACCGGAAATGATGTCCACCGAGGGCAAGTGCGGTTGTTGCAGACTAATAATAAGAGGGACTATTTTTACGACAATACAGAAAAAAAACGGTGAAACGTAACATGGAAATTGTGAAATTCAAGGAAGAACAATTCAGCAATCGTTATTTTTAGGCATAAAAAATTTAAAAGTCGTCTATTTTTGGTATGGCTATTAAGATTCGTTAAAAACCGAACGTTTTTCAGTGCCCTCTGTTATTAGCTGGGGTGTTTTGGGACGTTTTCCTTCTTGCAGATTGTTAATGGTTAAGCCAAAATCCATCTGAAGATGAGGATAATCTTTAAAGCCGTGCCAGTCTCCTCCCCATTGAAAGCCCAGCTCCTTTGCAATTTCTGCAACCTCAAACCAGTCTGATTGACCATTTCCGTTCCCATCATATTCAGTATCCCAGATCACATTACCATTCTTAAGCTGAAGAGCAAAATCGACTGCAAGGCCAAAGTTGTGATAGGATTCGCCTCCCTCCGAATGAGTAACTACTTTTCCGGGAGTTCTTCTGCCCTTATCATAAAGCTTGTCTTGCTCCTCAAACGAACGATAATCATCTGTGATTAGGATTGCAATCTCTCTTTCTGCTGTTTTTTCTAATAAAATCCCCACTTTCTCAGCTACAATGGGGTGTAGTTCAGTTGGTAGAGTTTCTGTATTTACTTCGTATTCAACCTGGTCCGATAATCCATAATTCCCCTTTAATAAGAAAGATTGATAGGCGACAAATGCAAAGAGGAATAACAGCATTAATTTCAGTAATTTCTTCACAAGTTGTTATCCACTCCTTCTTAACGATTTTCGACAAAATCTATATTTAACTTAACATGAAAAGGACAATAATTGCACGAACTTAGTCGCATAAAGGTAAACTACCATACTGGTAAAGAGGGTTTATCAACATCTTCTTTCACGACTTCTTCCTTATCTTCCACTACGACTTCTCGTCAATCGGAGTAGCTGGTGTCAATGGTGTTAGTGGCGTTGATGAAACTTTACCTATTACATCATAGTAGAGACTGACTTTCCCAATGAATTTGAGATAGTAATATGCTTCAAGTGTGCTGCTCCATATTTTACGGAATATCTACGGATCATATCTAAAACTGCCCTATCAGTTTTGTTAAGCTGATTCCAATTGGCTGAGATATGCTGATTAGAAGCTTTGTCTAAATCATTTTTGTTTGTGAAGTGTGCATAATTTTATAGATAAGTTGTCATGAGTGAGAGTCCCCTCATGCACATCAGAAAATAAAAGGGCAAATCAATTGACCTTTTCACCACCCCACTCAAACCTTTGATACCACTGGGTTTCCAAATGGGTGATTTTCTCTCTAATTGTATTAATGTAAGCAGCGCAGCCTTTTTCATCAATTGAATTAGAGTGTTTTGTGTCATTTGGAATGGCAATGAGAATGAGAACCGAGATGATCAATAATACAATCATCATTTCAATGAATAGAGGTGTGGAGGTGTGGACGTCTAAGTCTAAGTTTAAAACCGCCATTTCTTTTATATAGAAGGTGGCCGTTTTATTTACCATAATAACCAATTATCAATAGTATGTTTACTACTCCTATATTGTGGACGACTATCACGTTGCTCTAACCAAATAAGGCGCTGGACGCACGTTTCGGGTCTTTTCCTCCAGAGTTAATGCACTAACCTTCATATTATACCGACGCTCTACAACCTTACCTTGTGCCCCTTTAAACACTGCTCGTAATGTTCTAGATATCGTTAATACACCTCATTAACATCACGTACGATATTCAACAAAACATCTTTAGCACGTACAAAATCACGAGTATCATTTATTTCTGGTGATAATACGCACTTGCAACTTTAAACCAAGTGGACCATCTAGATACTCTTTCACCATCAACTTATACTCATTGCTATATTTAGTCATAATAAAACACCCCAAAAGTTAGATTTCAACTCTAACTTTTGGGGTGCGCAACATACCTCTGGTCGGTTTTATCAATCGTTATTTAATACTTCATTCCATTTTCGTATTCCTCATCTTTTACCTGTTTATATCATATTTGTCTCTGTATCTTCTAAACGTCCTGCGGTTAATACCTGTGATTCGCTCAATATCTTTTTCAGTTTCTCCATCAAGATATAATTTAAAAGCGTGCAGCAGCTTAGGATCGTTTTCTTTACATTTCAGCTTCCCCCCTTTAAATTTCCCTTTCTTTTTAGCGATAGTAATGCCTTGGGCTTGTCTTTCTTTGATGCGCTGTCTATCACTCTCGGCTTAATATTTGTATATTTAAATCATTAGATTATTGATTAGTCGCCTTAAATTAACGTCCTCGATACCTTTCAAAGAAGGAAGGTTAAGGACTTCTAGTGTCGCTCCCTTCTGCTGAATGATATTCATTAGGTCCGTTAAATCTTCGTTGTTTCTTCCTAGTCGATCAAGTTCTGTAACCACGACAATATCGCCTTCTCTGATATAGTTCAGCATGGTTTTTAATTGAGGGCGATCGGTAGACTCTCCACTTATTTTGTCAGTAAATAATTTGGAAACGTCCTCTAACGCTTCAATCTGTCGGTCCAAATTTTGTTCTTTACTACTTACTCTCGCATAACCTACTTTCGCCATAAAATCAGCCCCTTCAATGCACAACTCTGTTGTCACTTTTAGAGATAAATTGCACCAATTCAAGTTTTATTTTGCATAAAATTTTAAAAACCAGCAACCTTAAAGAAAGAGGTCACTGGTCTTTCGAATTCTTGGCTTCGCATATAAAACTTCCGCTAATCCGTCATATGTAAACTTTACTCTACGTTAAAGCAAGATTGTGTAATTTTTCTGTATGAAATTTGGGGATTTCTTTTTTATATGAATGCAAAATAGCTATTCACGATGAATGTGAATAGCTTTTCGTACTCTTACACTAACGCTTTTGCCAAGTCTTCAAGTAAATCTTCCACATCTTCAATACCAACCGAAATGCGAACGAGACCGTCTGTGATACCTAGTTGTAATCTCCGTTCACGCGGAATCGACGCATGTGTCATTCGTGCAGGAATAGAAATCAGACTTTCAACTGCTCCTAAACTTTCTGCGAGCGTAAAGTAGCGCAATTTCGCAAGCAGCTCATCGGCATTTTGTTCGCTTCCAATATCGAACGAAATCATCCCTCCGAAGCCGGTCGCCTGCCTTGTCATCAATTCCCGACCCGGATGTGTTTTAAGTCCCGGATAATACACTTTCCCCACTACTTCATGCCCTTCTAAAAACTCCGCGATTTTCTGTGCATTCTCATTATGCACTTCCATACGAAGCCCAAGAGTTTTTATACCGCGAATCAATAACCATGCATCCTGTGGTCCAAGGATAGCACCAACCGAGTTTTGAATGAAGTGTAAATCCTCTGCAAGCTTCTCTGTCGCTACAACGACAAGTCCAGCTACGACGTCACTATGACCTCCGATATACTTCGTGGCACTATGCAATACAATATCTGCGCCTTGAGCGATTGGTTGTTGAAAATACGGTGTCATAAACGTATTATCGACAATTGTGAGCAATCCCTTTTCTCTTGCAAGTTTAGTAACAGCTTCAATGTCCGTTATTTTTAACAGCGGATTCGTTGGGGATTCCAAGACAATCGCTTTTGTATTTTCTTCAATTGCCTCCTCTACTTTTGAGACATCACTAGAATCAACGAATGTTGCCGTGATGCCAAAACGATTTAACACTTTCGTAATGACACGGTATGTTCCACCATATACGTCGTCCGTTAGAACAACATGGTCACCTTTGCTAAACAACATCATAACCGAACTAAACGCTGCCATCCCGGACCCAAAAGCAAAGCCCGCTTTTCCGCCTTCCAAATCGCTAATTAATACTTCTAGCGCATGGCGAGTTGGGTTACCTGTACGTGAATATTCATAGCCGTTAAATTGACCGACTGACTGTTGTTTGTACGTACTTACTTGGTATATAGGTGTCGAAACAGCGCCGGTAGTTGTATCTCCAACAATACCGCCGTGGATTAATTTCGTTTTTGCACGCATGAATTATTCTCTCCTTTTAAATAGATCATATATGTTCTGACTTAAATAACGCTCGCTTGAATCGGGAAAAATAGTAACAATATGGCTTCCTGCTTTCACAGTTTCAGCCTCACATAAAGCACCGTAGAATGCAGCACCAGAAGAACTTCCAACAAGTAACCCCTCATTCTTCGCCAATGAACGCAATTGTGTAAACGCGTCCTCATCCTTCACTGTATGAATGGCATCAAAATACGAAAGGTCCATATAGCTTGGTAAAAACTCCATTCCGATTCCTTCCGTTACATGGGATCCTACTACACCGCCGTTGATTATAGAGCCTTCAGGTTCCACGACAACTGTTTTCACACTCGGGTTGTGCCCTTTCAAAAACTGCGAAGTCCCCATAAATGTACCACCAGACCCCGCACCTGCAACAAAGACGTCTATTTCCCCATCTAAATCACGCCATAATTCAGGTCCAAGCGTCTTCATATATGTCGCCGGATTTGCCGAATTTGAGAACTGAGAAGGTGAAAAAGCGCCAGGGGTCTTTAAAACAAGTTCTTTCGCTTTCTCGATCGCGCCACTCATACCTAGTTCAGTTTTCGTATTGACTATTTCAGCGCCAAGAGCGCGCATAAGTGTTTGTTTTTCTAAACTAAACTTCTCCGGTACGACAAATATCACATGATAACCTTTGCCTATCGCAGCAAGAGCCAAACCGATACCCGTATTTCCTGCCGTTGGTTCTATAATTGTTCCACCTGGCAACAAGTATCCCGATTCCTTTGCGTCCTCAATTAGTGATAACCCGAGTCGATCCTTTACGCTCCCCCCCGGATTTAGATACTCTAGCTTAGCAAATATCCGGCAATTATTAGGAATGTAAATATGGCTAATCTCAACAATCGGCGTGTTTCCGACTAAATCCTGTACACTGCCGTAAACTTTCATCACGCTTCCTCTTTGTATACTTGGTGCCATTCATCTTTTTTCTCGAGCATATTTTCTGCTAACTCCTTGGCACCTTCTAAGCTATGATTGGCGGCCCATCCACACTGCACTTCATTACACGCCGGTACCTCGGTTGCCACTAGGACATCCTGTATTGTCTTTTCTAAAATGACAATAATATCTTCGTAATCATTATGATTGATGACAGATAAATAAAAGCCGGTATGGCAGCCCATCGGACTAAGATCGACAACTTTATCCGAATGATTCCGAATGTTCTCTGCCATAAAATGCTCGATGGAATGTAGTGCATCCATTTTCATAATCTGTTTGTTAGGCTGTGTGAAACGTAAATCGTACTTATACACTTCATCACCTTGAATTCCCTGTTTCTTCCCTGCTAAACGAACATACGGAGCAGCAACTTTCGTATGATCTAAGTTAAAGCTCTCAACATTCAGTTTCCTCATCATGCTCTCCCCTTATCGTTTAGTAGCGTCCATTAGCCAAACAAAATCGTTCAATTGGCTAAATGTCACTTCGAACCCAGCTTCTAGAAATAGTTTCATCAATACAGGCAGTGTTGTGTAATATTCACGTTCTAAATCGTTCGCAACATCATTAAAGTTTCTTGCCCGTTCCTTATCAATCTGAGCCTGCTTTGCATCTTCCGTAATAAAAGCGGTATCCGCAAAAACAATTTTCCCGTTTTTCGGTAGCAGCTGGGCATACTTCTTCAGCGCAATTCCTTTTTCTTCGTCAGTTAAATGATGAAATACATATGAACTTGCAATTGAATCGATTGACATGCTTCCAGTTTCAAAATCTACTAGATCTCCGTCTTTGATTTCAATTAAAGGAAAACGATCTGCCGTTATTCTCCGCATCGCAATGTTCGGCTCAATGCCAATCACTTGATAACCGGCATCAATTAATTTTGCTGTCAGATTTCCCGTCCCTGTACCGAATTCAAGAATAGTTCCAACAACTTTGCTTGTGACAGCATTTAGAATCTCGTCATAGCCTTCGAATACATCGCGGTATTCAGGATCCTCCCCAGCTACTGATGAGTCATACGAGTGAACCCATTCATCAAAAATATCTATAAATTCACGTCCCATAATAAAACTCCTTTTTAAAAGTATATTATTCCAAGGTATTTACTAAGATTTAGGCGAAATATCAATTTTTATTCCACAAACCCAAAATGGTGCAGGAAGTGGTATGGGAGAAATTACGGCTAAACTATTTGCTCGTGAAGGTGCAAAAGTAGTGGCAACGGACTTGCAAGAAGATAAGTTAAAAACAGTGGTAGACAACATCAATACTGAATTCGGAGATGTTGTTATTGCAGTGAAGCATAACGTGGCTAGCGAAGAAGATTGGATTAATGTAGTAGAATAAGTGAAAAATAAATTTGGAGAAATATCTATTCTTGTTAATAATGCTGGACTAGGTGGTAAAGTTGAAGCACTTATTGATGTTACATTAGAAGAATGGAATAAAATTAACATTGTTAATGCTACTGTGTCACTTTAATCGTTAAATTGCACCTGTTTGAAGTGCTATTTTGCACTATAAGAAAATATAAAAAATCCCAATATCTCAACATTATATTGAGATATTGGGATTTCAGTTATTCTAGTGTTTTGGACGAAAAATAGACCATCGAAATGATGGTCTTGTTTGACTAAAGCACTCGTTAGTTTAATAAGAACAGAGACGCTTCTTCAACAATCGCGCCCCGATCTGAAACTGAGTTTACATTAGGATTCGCTTCTAATAATCTACGTTGGTGTTCATTGAAAACACTCCTGTCATGGACGACCAGTATTTCCTGTTCCAACTAAGACTTTGATTTCCTGATATTTATCTTCAGTATACCTAAGCTTTTAGACAGAAAAAACCCTCTTATATAGAAGGTGGCTGTTTTTTCTATGTACTGAAATAAAGCAGTTAATAATTATTATTACTTTTTATTAACGGACAGGCATCATATCTTCGATCTGGTGATAGGGAGCTGTAAAAAGTAATAAAAAGAGAAATAGGAGGGCTACCAAGCCCTCGCGAATGATTTTTGCCGAATTGATTATTCAGTGATAACCCTTCAACAACTGCTCAATCTGCTTCTCCTTCATATGCGAGTCGGTTTGCCCCTATCAATTCAGCCAATTCCCTATCAGACAGCCTATCTGGTTTGCCCTTAGCCTTACTACCGTTCTGCTTTACCCCGCCTGCACGAGCATCAGAAATCCCTTTTTCAATCAGTTCAATTCGCAACGACTTCATTTCCCTCACTCCCTATTTTGAAATAAAAAAGAGGTCAACAAATGACACAGCGCAACGCTGTAATCAATCGTTGTCCTCTGGTTGGCCTGGGGGACTATTACAAATTAGTTTTTCCTTTTGACTCTATTACAAGATTCAATACATTTATCAACTGAATCTTACTTGAAAGAGTCAAAAATATTATTATAACTATCAAACAGATACTCAATTTATAATATATCTGTTTATATTCATCGATTAGATTCATCATATTATTATTTGTAATAACATTGTCTATACTCGTAAATTGATAAACTGCTAATCCAACTGCAAACGTAATAATTAATGGCCCAATAATTGAAACAGAGTTTTTATGCAAGTTCCACCAATTTGAAATAGATACATTGAAAAGAAAACTCGATTTAAAAACCTAGGATGGAACTCCTACAGTTTTTGTATTGAAATGACTTCCTCCACAAACGCTGTAGATACGGGGACATTTGACATTTTTATCAACAATTATGTCTCCTGGCCGCTGCCATCTAATATTCTCCCTAAAAAGAAACCATCAATCTCGCTTAATTTGCCGCGCCAAAGAATTTGTCCCTTTGAAGGAGTTGGCTTGCTGTCGCCGCAATATACCTTGGTGTCTTTCATATGGAGAAAATCCGCCCCGGTATCATCGCTTTTCTGGGCAATCTCACCAGCCTGATCCAGCTGTTCACTCAGCATCTGGGCAATGTCATTTCCATCTTCGAGAGTACCGCTCAAGGTGCTAAAGTATTCCTTTGCCGATACCATTGTACCGGTAATGACAGCTCCTTTAACATTTAATGTGATATCCAAGTTGAAGTCGTGCTTATTCGCTGCTTGCACCAAAAACTCAAGTATATTATCTTTATTATGTCCAGAACTATTACTCATTTTTACTACTCCCTTCTTAATCCGTCCAAAAGCAGATAGGATTCCTCATCTTCGGAGTTTACATTGTACGTTTTTCCCTTACTTTTTGTGTTTGTTTTCTGGGATTCGTTTTTTTTTTCTGATTTCTGCTTGGAAGCTTTTTCAGATTTAGCATCCGAACGAGTGCTGCTGTTTGTTTTTTGATCTTTATTCGGCGTTCCTTCTTCTAACTCGTCATGTTCCCCATTTTCTTCGCTCGCGTCTTCGTCCTGATTCTGCTTGTCTTCTTCATTTTCCTCATCGTCTTCCTGTTCATCTTCCGTTTCAACCTCGGAATCTTGAGTTTTTTTTGGTTCTTCAAGTTCTTCCTTTTCAGAAGACTCCGAGTTATCGTCATATTCGGTTTCTTCATCTTCCTGGTCGTAACCTAAAGCTTCCGTTTCATCGTTTTCTTCATCCAAGTTAGCAGATTCTTCAGCGGATTCATCCTGCTTTTCATCACTTTCATCCTTGCTAGCCGTTGCCTCATCATTTCCTTTGTTGCTATCTAGATCCTGGTCCTCATCAGAGCTCTCTTCTTCGTTCTGGTCTTCTTCCTCTGTCGAGTCATGGCTTTGACCATTTTTGTCTTCAGCTAGTTTTACTAGTAGCTCTTCTATTTTGCCCAGGCGATCCTGAAGTTGTTCATTTTCTGCTTTTAAAGTTTCATATTCCTGGTTAGTTGATTGATCATCTGCCTTGGATTCCCCCTCGTTATCTTGATCTTTATCTTTATCTTTATCTTCATATTGAGTCTCTTCCTGCTCTTCTTCACCGTTTTCTTGCTGTTCTGTATCTGTTGAATCGTCCTTTAAGGGATTTTGTAAAACAGAGCCAGACTCTTTGCTGTCATATTTGCTTTTATCTTCCTCTTGATTGTCCACGGCAGAATCTTGTGAATAGCTTTGGTTGGATAAGCTTTCCGATTCATTCGAAGTTTTATTTGCCTCTGCAGTTGGATTATTTTGTCCATTCTTTCCTTCTGATAGTTTGGCAAGCAAACCTTCCAGACGGTCTAGACGACCTGAAATGCTTTTATTTTTTTGAGAGGAATCCTGTACATTGTTTAATTCAGAAGCATTGTTGGATGGCTCATGATCGTCGGATGTATTCCCGCCTTCTTTTGAAAACAGCTTGGATGCATTATTCTTAATGGAATTGACGGCTTTCTTCGAGCTGTCTTTCACTGCATGTCCCAAGTCCAAACCCTTGTCGCTTAGCTTTTGACCATTTTCAGGAGTAGCCAGGTATCCGACGGTTGCACCGATCAGGCCTCCTGCTAGTGATCGTTTAAGATTGCCTTTTTTATTTCCTTCAGTTTGATTTTCCTTCAAGATTGTCTCAGTCATGTTGTTTCCTCCTATTTTAGTATCGCTTATATAATTGTTGCTTATATTTCATTCATTGCGCTTGCCGAACGTGCCGGAACCACATACTTGTTGGTCACATTCTTCACGCCCCTATTGCTTGCTAAGTACCAAGGATATGGCTATATATTCTTTATGGACGTAGCTTGTGTAGCAATTAGGAGCTAGTCACCACTTTCTTATTTTTATAATTGTAATTAGATTAGTTATCGTTTAATAGTTGAAAACACTAGATTTCTGTCCGTTGGCTGATATACTCTTTTCGAGAGTTTCGAGCCTTTCGTGGAGCTTCCGGTTCTCTTCCTCTAGAGCTTTCGTATTGCTATCAACCGCTTTGGAAGATAAATAGGGATCGGTTTCCCACCAGTCCATGCCGATCTCTTTTGCTTTGTCGACCGAAGCAACAATCAGCCTAATTTTGATGGTGAGCAGTTCTACATCCGCAACGCCGATTGTAATGTCTCCTGCAATCACCACTCCTTTATCCAGTATCTTCTCAAGTACGTCTACAATCGTGCTGGATTGCATGGAATGTTCCATTTAAAGTCCTCCTTGTGTTTGTATTAAAGCAAGCTTCCTAAAGGACCCAGGTCAATATTCAAGTCTTCGGCATCCAGACCGAATATTTCTTTTAGCTCTTCCATTTTCTCTTCCAAATTCATCAATGCTTCGCCTAAGTCCTCAATTTGCTGATCCGTCAGCGTTCCGCCTTCGACCCGCCGAATAGCGTGCCTTTCCACTATTTGTCGTAATAGCTCAATTACGGTCAGCACCAATTGCGCCAATCCATGCTCCGCATTATCAGGGTCTAAATTAATCTTTCCACTTGTTTGGTTGGCCGGTAGCATCAGTCAATGCCTCCCTCTGTCTTTCAAATTGTTCTGAAGATACGGTTTTATGGTCCGCTTGGGCCTGTACGAGAGATTCCACTGAAGCGATCAATACTCTCAAATCCAAATACACAAGATCTACGCCAGCAATGGAAATCACTAAATCCGCCTTGATCGCAACACCTTTATCTAGGATGACATCCAAAATATCAATGAGCGCTATATCCTTGTTTTCCATCGATTCTCTTAATGCCATAGTTTCATCTCATCCTCACTTATGAAAAGTTAGAAAAGTGGTAGGCTGGCCATGGCCCAGTTGCTTCAAACTGCCATCCCATTCCCTTCATGTCCTTTTCATATTGCTGGATCTGTCCTAAAAAGTTTTCTACATCTGCTGCGGGAATCAGATAGACGCTATTCCAGGTCATCTCATCCTTTCTTCCCGTTACGTCATTGCTCCAAGTTTTTTTGACATTTCCTTTTAGCGCAATTTCGCTTAGATGTCCATGAATGTTTTCACTAATTCTGTTTTTTTCTTCTTCCAGCTCGGATTCAATCAGTTTGTCTAGCTTTTTCTTCTCGAAAAATTGCTTTCCTTTAGAAAGTTGGCTTATTTCTTCTCTTCTTGCTGCAATGGTCGGATTGCTCTCACTCACCTGTTCTTTTAGCAATTGATCATCGCAGTATATTTTCAAATTCCACTCCTCGTTTCCGTGAATCGAGGCAAATGTATCAAATAAGTGCGCTTCCTTGGTCTGTACTGTGTTTTCCAAACTTGCCTGGTTTTTAAACAGCGTACAAAACTTCAGGGGTACTATCGTGTACATCTTTGAGAGCATCATGACAGTTTCGTGATGGTGAAAAGCCTTTTCCTGGAGCCACTCCATGTCATTGTTAATTTGTTCCTTAATACTTTCTTCCGAGTACTGTTCAGCATCAAGGTCGCAGACAACGGCAGTTGCCTTGCCTATAGTGAGGGTGTACATGTGGCCTTTTCCATCGAAGTCTTTATTAGAAGGTATCTGTTGTTTGCTTACTTCCTCTGTCGGTATCAATCCATATAAGTAAATTAGACTGTCCATCTTTACCTTTCCTCATTTCTTCTTTGTCATCTCTTCCCATTGCTGCATTTCCATTCGTTTTGCCATTTCATATCGTAGGATCAAATCTTCTTCTTTTTCTTTATATACCTCTTCTGGTATCTCCTCAAGTTCATACATCATTTGAAGCTGGATTAGCTTTTTCTGGATTGTCGGAAGGTCGTAAAGCTCTTTATCAGCTTCCTCTTTTACCTTTTCACCGATTCTGATGACCAGATTGATTGGAGCGGAAACCAGTTTATGGATCATCAGGCATCCTCAACTTTTAAACGGATATTGATGAAATTATATGCAGGCCAGGGTCCGCTGTAGCTGAACTCTACCTTGTCCTTCCATTTTTCGTATGTTTCATTAATTTTTTCATCGAAATCTGCTTCTTTTCCTCGGTCTACTAAGAAGGCTGCATTAAGAAGCATTTTCTCCCCAATCGGGTCGTTGGTCTTGGATGCTTCAGCTAGCTCCGTCAATGGGCTGAAGATTTCCTGCTTTACATCCTGTTGTAGTGAAGTGATCATTTTTTGGGCAGCTCCGCCAATCCGAATTCTTTCGTAATAGCTGGCTGCTTCAGATTTCCCTTGCACAGCCTTTGCCATTTTATCGATTTTCGAATTCTCGGCGACAAGTGATTCCAGCCAGTCTTTTTTGCCGATTACTTTTAGACCTAACTCCACCTTCCCCTTTATCGCAGGGAACAGTTTTTCAAACTGCGGATATAGGTTTTCTAGCAACACACCTACGTCTTCCTTGGACTGGAATACATTGCCGAAGCTGACAGGAATCACGGTGTCGTTCATTTTCATCACTTGCGAGACGACATTTTGGTGCATAAGTAAATTGTCTTTATTCGGATGATAGATTTTCATCGGAACCTCGGCTGCTACAATGGATGCATCTTTATAGCTTATGGTAAACAGCTCTTTGGTTTCGCCTTCGATATTAAGCGTGCCGAAATCTTCGTCTGTTTCTGTCTGGATTCCGCAAAAAATATAGATACCATTTTGCTCTTCTTGGCTCATTTATAATTCCTCCTTTATTACTTGGTTACATGTTGCTGCAGGCCTTTTTGATTAATCTCTCTGCTGTTTTGATCGGTTCATCGGATTCGATACACCTGCTCACTTGGTGACCTAGAATGTCCAAGCACAGTCGTACAAAATTAGGATTGGATCCATCAATCTTAATTTTTTGTTCTGCCGCCAACCTAGCAATCATGATGGATGCCCGAAGACTTGGACCGGTTTCTTCTATGCATTCTTTGCGCAGCTTGGCGACCAACTCTGTAATGGCTGTAGCGTCCTTTTCATCGATGTTGGCTTTATCGGCTACGATTGCCGCCTCACGGTCATGATCTTTATGATCGATATAAATGGTGATAAGCCGGTCAAGAAGTGCATCCTGCGTTTGGTAAACCCCCGCATATTCATCCGGATTGCTAGTAAAAATCACCGCAAAGTCAGGATGGACTCGGACAAAAGGCTCAGTTAATTTGGTACCGTACAACGGAAGGATACCTTCCTCCAAAATGGATAGAAAGATGTTATTAGTAGTGGGCAATGAACGTGTAAACTCATCGTAAACCAGCGTGTATCCATTCTTAACCGCCTCCAGCAATCGTCCATCCCTCCACGTCTCCGTCACGTTTTCATCCCGCTTATAGACGGACCGTATATAATTGTCGACTACCTTCTTGCTCGTATAACCTGTAAAGTCGCCTATCAGATCTTTGTTGTTCAGCTCGTGGTTGCCGTGTATGAGCATGACAGGGTTTTTTCTTCTTTTAGCAAGTGCAAGAGCAAGAGATGTCTTACCGGCTCCAGATGGGCCTGTTAAATGGATGGGATACCCGGCTTTCATGTACTGCAGCGAACGGGAAAGCAGTTCTTCCGTCTTTTCATCGCGAATGATTGTCCGTGAATTCTTGTCGATTTTATCCTTTAAGACCGTCACTCTGTTTCCTCCTACTTCCAAGACTTACTATTCCATATTGATGGAGCTTCTAAAACGGATATCCCGTCTTTTATAGGATGTGATTTCCTTTTCCTCATTGAGAAGGACATCATAAACGCCAAGCATTTCATCCTTTGCATATTTCTTCATATATTCCTTTTCCTCAATGACTTCCACCGTCAGCTTCCAGCCATTATCATCACTTGCTTCTATGGAAGTAATTTTATGGACCGGGGCTACAAATTCATTAAAAAATTCCGTCACATTTCCGATTATCTGTTTAATTTCCATGGTAGCCTCCTGCTAAAAGCTAGCATGCCAGAGTTGCCTTAACCCTAGCGACACCAGCGGATTTCTAGATACTAAATCGAGCATTTCCTTCATTCGACTTGAGGGCAAGACCGTCTTCTTCAGCACCGTCTCGTAGCAACCCAACCGCCTCTGCATATCGCAGCCATGTATCGACACTGGCAATGACCACCCTTGCTTCAATTGTCAAAATTTCAATCCCGACAACTGATACTCTTACAAATGCATCAATTACAATCCCTTTGTCCAGAATTCGGTCAATAACCTCCGCTAAACTTGAACTGTCTGTACTTTTTTGAAGTGCCATTATTGCATTCTCCTTTCGTTAATCCTTTTAAGAACCAATGGTCCGGATGTCTTTTATAGTTTTAATCTTGGTGGCTCCCCTAATGTCCTTGGACGTCTTGATCGAGCCAATTCCATTAATGTCCGAGACACCCTTCACTTTCCGTTTATCATCACTTTTACTTGCCGAGGAGACTTTCTTCTGAAGTTCTTCCCCGGCCTCGACCACTTTCCCAAGCTTATCCCGGGCTGAAAGCAGTAAATCCTGGGTTTTCCCCTTCGCTTCTCCTGCATTGACTCCAACTTTATCGGCTAACTTTTCTTTAGCATTCTCCAGGTTTTCGGTTAATTGATGTCCCTTGTCCTGGACATTCTCGACAATTTTCTCCTTGGCTTTATCAGCTATAACTTCTTTTACTTTGTCTTTAATCGGTTCTGGCGTATGTTCAATCACCTTTTCGGCCACTTTCCCTGCAGTTTGTACCAGTTGCTTGTCCATACACTAACCCCCTTCGAGTTAAAGACTTGTTATCACTTGGTAGCCACGAGATTATTCAGCATCTCTTCAATTTTTTCAAGGCGATTGTTTAACTGTTTGTTTTCTTCTTTTATTTCGTTATAGCTTTGTTGGTTTTCCGTGTTTGGAACACTGTTATCACCCTTCTTCGGGGACAGTAGCCCTTGTTCGATTTTACTCATATACCCTGAAGCAAGATGCTTGATGCTGTTTTGCGCTTGCCCTGCTAGAAGCTCCTGAGCCGTTTTTCTGAATTCCTCGCTCGCCACTTTCACCAATTCAGATTCACCTAATTTTTCCATGGTCTTCTTGCTCGTATCCGGATTGGCAAGCAAGCCGATTCCTGCTCCAACCACACCGCCGATCAGCGCAAAGTTCATGGAATAATTCGGACCTTTCTTCTCTTGTGGCTGATTACTTTCCGTTTGCTTTTGTTCTTCCTTTTCCACCACTTCATAGCTTTCATTGGATTCTTGACTACTCATTTTCTGTTCACCCTTTCTTAATAACTTAATTGCTCTTCTTGAATTCTACTAACTAATCAGACCTTGATCCTGGACTTCATCCCGCAATAGGCCAACAGCCTCTGCGTATCGAAGCCATGTATCCACACTAGCGATAACCACTCGGGCTTCCACTGTAATTATTTCAATCCCGACTAGAGACACCCTTACAAAGGCATCAATCACAATTCCCTTATCTAAAATTCTATCAATCACCTCAGCAAGGCTTGAACTATCTGTACTTTTTTGAACACTCATTATCGCTTCCTCCTCTCCATTATTTCACCTGGCTGGAGTTGCGTTTCTATAACTGGCCACGTTATGTATATACCTGTGTTAAACTCAATTAAACGAGGGAATATTAACCAACGCCCAAATTCCTGTTCTTTATAAACACTGAATGTCCTGCAACGCTTCATGCGGTATATGTTCAGCCATTCTCGATATTCCATTTATTGGATTCATTTTTTCCCTTCGCTTTATGTTCGAACTACGTATTAACTGTCTTTGAATGTAGTGTTGTAATTCTTTATATTTCAAGATTACTCACTTTCCTTATGTCGATAGGTTTCATTTTATCTCCCATTCTGATTTTCACAGGTTCAAAATGTGATGAGCTCCTTAAATATTTTGGTTATTCCTTATTTTACTAACTGCCCTTTGGTACAATCGAAAATAGATAAATCAACAAAGGAGGGTATTATGAATTATTTTTTTAGTTTTCTTTTAGCAACTATACTCACTGCTTGTTCCTATTTTTTAGGTAGTCTTCTAATCAAAAATGGTATAGCTGTTTGGCAAGCTATTATAATCGGGGTTTCCGTTGTTTCGTTAGGTGCGATTACCGAAGCATTTGGCGCCCCTATATGGCTAATTGTATTAATACCATTTCCAGTTGGGATGTTATTGCTTTACCTATTTTTAAATAAACCCCTAGCCACTTGGTTTCTTACCTATCTAACAACATTAGCTTTGTATTCATTTATTCATGTTGTGATGAGCTACTTTTTTCAATTTCACTCTTTAATTCCGTCTTGGCGATTATCCTAAAACGGTAAACAATTTTTATTTTTCTAATGGGAATCCTGGAATGGATTCTCTTTTATATTTAAATCTCGTTTTAATAGTTTTTTGTTCGTAATTTGTGTCAACTGCTCTCTTATTCAATCGCCCTACGCATACCCCGATAGCATCAACAGCACGCTAGCTACGATGACTACGATTCCTTCTGGCAATGTAAATAAACTCGTTAACTCCTTACCCAAAGTGGTTGATAAGACCAGACTTTGTGAGTCTCTTCCCACCGATACAACAGCCTCCACGGACGCCGGTCCATCACTCATGTACCCTCGTTAGTTTCGCGAACTTTTTAAGGTCATCCAGATCTGTATGTAAATAAGCTGAGTCCTTTCGTTTCGAAATCCTGTTCGGGTTTTCGCAGCTATCACAAATACAGATTACCCAACTCTCCCATCTTTTTTGAGAAAATGATCGTATCGGTATCACTTTCTATCTTTTTTTAACGAATTCCCCAAAATTAAAAAACCGCTACAAACGCTGTTAATACAACGTTTGTAGCGGTTTTTTAATCCCTTAACTTCTTCTAACTTGAATTATGTCCCAGGAGGACGTGTAAATGTGTTGATTAACCTTGTAGATATCACATTTCTAAATACCATGTGTTGTATTTGTGTTTGATTAGGAACCAAGGCTTCCAACAATCTATTATGCTGGACAGAAATTAGAATAGAGTTCAATTTACGGGGTTATATGGAAGTTCGTTAACAAAGACAGATACTGAGTTTTCATGGAACAAAAACAAAGTTTACAATGTAATTTTGATACGGCGAATATTTTACGGGTGGGAACGGTTATTGCGATTGACGCCCCGAGTTCAAAAAGTTGTACGCTAATTTATATCGGATTAGACGCAAAGGTATAAAGTCCATAACATAAAATTATTGCGCGTAAGTAGCATTGAGCATCCGCAGCGATATTGGAGGGGGCACTTGGGGGTAGCCGGATTCCCCCGCCGTACCTATTGCCACGCACGTAAATAACCGCTATCAATACGCTTTGTTTCAAGCGTTAAATAACGGCTTTGTTTCGTCTGCTTGTATACGTTACATCGAGGCGCTGTCCGCTCAGAACATGTCTAGACCACGGACAGACTCGCGTATCTCTTCATCACGTATACCGATATAACGGCGCGTCATTCGCTGCGATGAATGATTAAGTATTTCCGATAATGTTACGATGTCTTTCGTCTTCTTATAGTAGAAATAGCCGAATGTTTTACGTAGAGAATGCGTTCCGATGAAATCCCAGCCGAGCAAATCAGCGGCCTTGGCGAGCGCCCTATAGCCCTGTGTAGTCGATATGTGCCCACCCTTGGCCGACGCGAATAGGTAGCCCTCCGACGGCTGTCCGTCTAGGTAGTCGGTTATCTCCGGCATGATGTCGTCAAGATAGACCTCGCGCATCTTCTTCGTCTTACCTTCCTTGACGAGAACGCTACTACGCCCCTTAACGTCTTCGATACGCATCTGTACGATATCGCCTATTCGTAGCCCCGTTGTTATTCCGAGTTTGAATAGAAGAACGTTGCGATCCGCTGTCAACGGTGAAGCTAGAATTATTGCCTTGATGAATTTCTCGATATCCTCGGTCGTTCTAATCGGCTGTACTTTTTGCATGAATTTCGCCCCTCTTTAGATGTACGGTTATGTGATTTTATTGAATATACCAAACGTCTAAATGAAACGCAACTACTAAATGCGATATATACGCGATTTCCGATGTATCCTTTTTGTCTAAAGCTTACATCAGCGATTAGCCCAAAGATATGCGATTAATCGGAATTAAACCCAAATACAAATACCGCGAAGTCTGAATGATCTAATGCCTTGCTGACGAGTTCTTAGTCGCCTTTGCTACGCTTGTATATGTCTTTTGCGATGCCCCGACGTAGCCCGTGAGGATTTATGTTTCGAATTCCATACGTCCGCTTATAATAATTCAGATGCTTCGCTATTGCGTTGGACTTCGGCGCATTAGGATTAATAATGCCCTCGCCCTGCTGCGTGATAAATACGTAATCATTAACTACGCCCTTCTCTTCTCGGATGATCCGATTCTGCTCGAATAGTACCTCGAGTATTTTCTGTAACCGTCCGTCAAAAGGAAGTAGAATGACTTTTAAAAGAGGAGGGAATGGATGTGCGTGTTGAATTGATTAAGTCGATGGATCGGAATTATGCAGAAATTTTAATCTCATTTAGACGTACAGTTTCTAAGATATAATTATTGAAAAGGTTTAATTTTTATAATAAAGGATACGCTATTTTATAGTATGCGTTATCATAAAAATAGAGAAATTCGGAGGTATGAATATGGATTTGCAAGTTGAGTTATTAGAAGAGAATAGTGTTCAGCGTTTCAAAATTGTCGGTGAGATTGACGCCTTCACAGCACCAATGTTAAGAGAACGTCTTGCAACTGTTGAAAAAGCAAATGATACACAAGTTGAATTGGATTTGTCCGAAGTTAATTATATGGATAGTACAGGACTGGGTGTTTTTGTTGGTTTTTATAAAGTTATCAAGGTAAATGGAGGACATGTTAAAATTGTTGGCGTTAACACACGTCTGAAAAGACTTTTTGATATAACTGGCTTAGGAGAAGTTATGGATATTGAAATGGAAGAAAGCGGGAACGAAGATGCAACCGTATGATTATATTGAAATTCGAGTTCCCGCAAAAGCTCAATATGTTGGTGTAGCCCAAATTCGTCTTTATTGTTAGTACCTGGATTGTTATATTTCCTATTAATCGCTGCTGCGAACAAATCCGCAAATTGTAAAAATATACTCTTTACGGATACGCCCGATGATAGCGAAATTTGTATTTCCTATATAAAGGATTCAATTTCCTCATAAATGGGTATTTTAGCTAGTTGGGGTTTGTTTGACAGGAGGGGAAATAGTAATTTGTTTGGACTCGCAGATTTAGCGTCC
Organism: Sporosarcina sp. Y838; assembly: GCF_056786515.1. Lineage (NCBI taxonomy): Bacteria > Bacillati > Bacillota > Bacilli > Caryophanales > Caryophanaceae > Sporosarcina > Sporosarcina sp. Y838. Next base: position 21,032 of record NZ_JBXCJD010000028.1, read on the forward strand.
TTAATCATATCAGGATTTATCATCTTGCTGGTTGTTATATTTTTGAGGGATTCCGGTTACTTTATCGTCAGCGGTATTTTTGGGGTTAAAAACCCTAGACTAACGATTGGATCTGGCCCTCGGATTTTCAAACTAGGCGTATTCGACGTACGAAAATATTATCATGTGTATAGTTGGTTTTCCTACGACTCGTTGATTAGAAAAAATAACTTTGCATACATATGTATTTATGCAGGTCCACTTATAATCAACCTGGTACTTGCTGTCACCATCAATGCCCTACTAGCCAACGGAATGCTTCAGGAATACAAAACATTTTGGGAGCGGTTTATTTTCCTTGCCTTCTATTATTTACTTTTTGACGTCATTCCCACGAGAACCGTAAACGGGAAGCCAAATAACGGAATGATTATTTATGAAATGCTTCGGTATGGTAAACGTACCGACTTCAATGATGAGCCTTTTATTCCCGCGACAAGTGATGTAGAAGAGCAATATCAGAAAGAGATGGAAGATATACAGGAGTTGAAAGATGATAAGAAATAGGCTGAACTAAGTATTATAAAGGAAATCCAAGACAAATCGAAGATGTAATGCACATCGTTTATCTTGAGCAGCTGAAGGCGTTATCGTACAATTTGGTGAACAAACAGCTATCAACTTAGCAGCCGGCCTTGAAGCACACGGCGTGAAAATCTTAGGAACTTCGTTGGAAGATACGAATCGTGCGGAAAACCGTAAGTTTGAAAGTCCACTGCATGAAATTGGAATTCCACAACTAATTGCAACTCTTAATTTAGACTTTATATTCATAACTGTTTCTCCCCTATTTTTTGTAGTCGTTCCACGCCTTAAGAGGTGCCAAACTAGACCAAACTCCCTTAACATCTCTCTTGGGAATTCATAGAGTCCTATATTTATGATGTAAGCGATGTCTTTTTTATAAGCAATGTTCCTAATCGAAATTTTATATAAATGTAATTAAAAAGTTAGTCATGTTTTTTATATATTCTATATATCTGGAAAACGTAAAAATTACTTCTATTTGCATTTTTAGCGGTACTGAAATACCCTTTCCATACGATTATTTAATTGTCTTTGGGGTATACAGTTTATGGAGTAGACAAACTCTTAGCAAAAAAATTACTAGGAATTCAATAGATTTAAAGTTGGATTTGATTTCTATTTAAATTTAATCAGTCATAAAGTATAAAAACTTTCTGACTTGCAACTAAAGCATTCGCCTAAAGGCTTGGCGAGCGCCATTTCTAAAAATACTTATAAACAATTACCAGGAGGAACATAGGGATTATGCAAAAGTTTTTACTGACCTTAGTTGCGTTGACTTTGTTGGTTATCTATCCTACAAAGTCAATTGAAGCTAAGGCAGAAACATATACTATTACACCAAGCGGAGAACCATATAATAGAAATTTAATGAGCAATTCAACCTATAATGAGTATACTAAACATTATTATTTAATTCGTTCATATCTTGAACAACTTGAAGAATCCGATGGAGGCACACTCGTATTAGAAAAGGGAACTTATACGGTGTCAAACGTATTGTTCGTACCTTCAAATGTAACGATTAAACTAGAAGATGGTGCAAAAATTGTAAATGGAAATGAAACTGGGACATCTAAATTCGATGCTGATAAATCAATTTTTCAATTTATCCGTCCTTCTCTCGGCAAAGAAGAAAGTGTCTATGGTGAATACGATGGTGAAAACAACATCTCCATCATTGGATCTGGTACAGCGACGATTGACTTGAATTTCGAAAAGGATGGTATTGCTATTATTGCCGGCCATAATCAAAATATCAGGATCGAAAATATTAATTTCCTAAACATGTATTCAGGCCATTTCATTGAGATTGATGCAACAAAGGATGCTGTTATATCCAACAATAAATTTATGAATTCAAAACCTTCATCAACTGAAATCAAAGAAGCGATCAATATCGATACTCCTGACAAGCTTACGAATGGCTGGAGCTCTAAGTGGAGTAAGTTCGATAAAACACCTAACTCCAATATGACGATAAAAAACAACGTTTTCTACGACCTGGACCGGGCAATCGGCACACATAAATATTCCAATGGGAAATATCATGACCTAATCATTATCAGGAATAATAAAATAGAGAAAATGCGTCAGGATGCCATTCGCGTGTTGAACTGGAGTAATGCAACGATAGAAAACAATACGTTTAAAAATGTAGACTCAGATAAAATTAATGCTAACAGTGGGATTATGGCAAGTGGTGCCATCAACCCTACCTTCCAAAATAATGTATTTGAAGATATACCGCGGGCAATGCAATTTTTAGCTTGGAAAAACAGTGATTCTGGTTCTGAATATGATGTAACATATAATGAGTTAAGTGAGGATAATAAAGAAGCTCTTTCTACAAATACTGTAATTAATTATGTGGAGGATTTTATCCGTATTAATCCTAAATATAAAAAATACGATAAAGAACATACTGAATTTATACCAGTTAAAACAGCGCATTCTCCTATTTTACCGAAAGAGGACTCAGTCTATCCAGAGACGTTGAATTTCATGAAAATCTATTTTACGCGAAGATACTACTACTATTCAGATATTCAAGAAGGATTTAATGAAATGGGCTTCGCTTTTATGGCAGTAAACTTGAGAAAATACATCGCCACATCTTACAATTGAAAGATCAAGGACCTAAAACGATAAAAAGATAAATTTAAAAAGGGAACGATCATCAAAAAATGATGACCGTTCCCTTTTTGCACTTTTATCGGCTAGTTATGTCCCAGCCTCTAACGTAAATTAAATGTCAATGGCTAACCAACATTAGTATGATAAAAACTTTAATATTCCTATTAGAAGAATAGCACGTTTCATAGTTGCGAATGCCGATAGCAGTGACGTATTTCGTAGTGAATAATATCCCGAAATACTTAACCTTAAGTGTATAAAAAAAGTATAATATCTGGAAGCTCTAATCGACACTTTCCAGAATCAGCTTTGATAACCGTTGAGTAGATTATTAATTCTGTTGGTTCTGTTGATTCATATAATTATTTTGCATTTGTTGATTTTGCTGAAACTTTTAATAATTCAATGTAGACTCAAACTCTTGAGCTTCCTCTTTATTTAAAGAGATTCCGATACTTACAACTTGGTCTTTTCTTACTTGATTTTTAACATAGTCTGTAGAAATAAAGTGATACCACTCTTGACCGTGCTCACTAGTAATTTCATCAATAATTTGTTTTTTACTTACTGCATTCTTAAAAAACAAGTAGTTTTGTCCGTTCTTCAACGATAAATGCACTTCATAAGAATTTATCTTTCTCACCTCCCTCAGACAACCTTCGTCATAGAAGGTGAAAATCCTTTAAATTTATTTATTTTAGGCATAGAGAAAGAACCCCTATGGATGCTTTCGTTCACTTTTTCCCGACATACTTTTCGAATTCTTCATCATCCAACTCTAGTATTCCTTTTAATAGCAGCATTATAATTTCATTAAATACCTCATCAGCTCTATCTTTGAATTCTTCTTTTGTAATGAGATCATTCTTAACCAATACTTCTATAATTGTCATCTTAATAGCTTTTGATTTAATTGTCTTCATCGAGTTGAATTTCAATAGGTGATTTAGACGGGTTACGTTTAGCGACTTCTGAATCGATGAGAGTGTCGAGATTTTTTCTTTCCATGTAGTAAAACCTTTTGTAAAATTGCTATCCAAACAAGGTTGTTACACTTTCTTTCCTACATACGTATCTAGGAACCCTTCCGCTCCCTTAACTGTAGGCGTTGAAAGTTCTCCGAGGTTCGTTTTTACATCTGCGTTATCTATATCGGCTAAGAGCCATGCTTTGATTTCTTCTGAGTTCTTTGATAATTCATCCTTGTGCCCTTATAGTTCACACCTATAAGGGCACAAAAATAAGCTTCTTTTAGGTCTGTGCTCAAAGACCGGTTGAATAACGGAGCAACGAACCGAGATAGCGGATCACTTCCTCCCTAAAATATAATTGCGTTTAACAATATATCCGTGAAGCAAAATGACCCACCCCCTTTACCGTAATTTCAACCACAGTAACAATATCACTATACCCTAGTCGAACAGGACTCCTCCACAATAACCACTCCTTTGATTTCTATTTCCCCTTAGCCCATTCCTCATAACTCACATACGGAATCACACGACTAGGTGGCGTAATCTCCTTCTGTGCCTTTTTCAATGCCTGCACATAAGTCATATCATCGTCACCCATAAACTGATTAATCTTATCTTCTAGTTTCTTGGACAAGTTTTATGCGTTGTGGGAGGACGGGGCAAGTCTTTCCGCGATTGCTAAAATCGAAGTGTTTGAAGGGTTATCACACATGTGGGTAACCGGCTTGTTCTCTTTTAGCTACTGAACTTCAATGTTAATCAGTTTTCTTCGCCCATTCATTCAACCATTCAATTTCCTCTTGCTGTAAATTCTGTTCTTCCTTCATTTCACTATCTACTACATTGTGCCAATTTGCTTCTTCCCTTTCCAAGTGGGCTTCCCACTCACGCATTACTTTAACGGTCTTTTCTGTTTCTAATTGCTGTCTAGTTTTGAATGGTATTATTTCAGCCATATTTATCACCTCTTCCGATCTAATATGTTCCTTCAATAATAATGGTTTCAACCGGAAGAATCAAAAAAGCCCAAACTATATAAGTCTGGGCAAACTTGATATTACATCTAATTTCCGCTTCTTATATTTCTATTCCTTCTTTCAGTAACGCACCCGTTAGTTGAATATCGATATGTTATTTTTACCCACCTTTTGGACATCGCATATCCAGAGGGGTAAAACGGTACATCTTTATTACAAACGTTACTTTATTTTAAACTCACACTTAAAATAAGCGCAGATTTCCGATCAAAGTGATACAGATTACTAATAATAAAAACTAATTTAAGCACTAAAAAAAAGACCCTACTTATAGGGTCTTTTTCTAGCTGTTATTAAGCTTTTTGAACATTTGTAGCTTGTAGGCCACGTTGTCCTTGTTCAATTTCAAACGTTACACTTTGACCTTCGTCTAAAGATTTGAAACCTTCGCTTTGGATTGCTGAGAAATGTACGAATACGTCCTCTCCTGCTTCACGCTCGATGAATCCAAAACCTTTTTCTGCATTAAACCACTTAACTGTACCTTGTTCCATAATTGTTGCCTCCTAGTGCGGATATCCACACAATGTGTTACTACCCTTGCTCAAATACCTTAGACGAAAAACAAAATTCTCAATCCGAAAAAGAACAAAAATAACTCTTTCTAAGAATAACATATATATGATGAAATAGATAGCAAATCTATTATATAGTGACGACCTACGTAGAGGAAAGTTCAACTCATTGAGATTATTTGTAATTTCTGTAGCAACCGAATAATAATTCTGTATACCCATTACAATTGTATTGAAGTTCCAATCAAACCAATAAAGGTACTTTTATCAACCAATGAGATAAGGATAGCAATATCATTTGGTTTAGCACACGTTGATAGAGTGCCAAAAGTTCACTTTAAACCAACCATTGTTAATGTACTTACCTAAGAATGACTTCACAACCTTTAAACGTGTTGTGTTAACTTTGTTTGATTTACTACCTGCATGGAATCTAACCACAAGTAAATAGTACCTCCTGTAACTTCTTCTAAATAGGTAATCCCTGTACACTTTGTAAAGTTATGCAGGATCGTATCTCAATCCTGTAAAGTACGAGGGCGATAGCCGCTCACCTGGATTTGGTTGATAATAAGTTCCTAAAGCTTCCGAAAAGAGCTTGTTGTGAGCGGTAGTTGCCTTCACCCCTTTAATGGAAGTGGTGAGCTCTTTGGTTGTCAGTGTGAAATCCACATCAAATAATCCTGTCTTTTTCGTCATAATAATAAAATCCCCCATTCAGTTGAATTGGAAGGTAATTTCGTGTCTTACTATACGTAAATGTTAGGGTGCAAAAAAAGGGATTCTGCACCCATGACCGAAGACCTGACCGAATCCCTAATCTGTCTCAAACCCTGTCTCAACAAGGCTTGAACCGCGCTTTACTTATGTCCCAGGAGGACGTGTAAATGTGTTGATTAACCTTGTAGATATCACATTTCTAAATACCATGTGTTGTATTTGTGTTGTGTTTGATTAAGAACCAAGGCTTCCAACAATCTATTATGCTGGACAGAAATTAAAATAGAGTTCAATTTACGGGGTTATATGGAAGTTCGTTAACAAAGACAGATACTGAGTTTTCATGGAACAAAAACACAGTTTACAATGTAATTTTGATACGGCGAATATTTTACGGGTGGGAACGGTTATTGCGATTGACGCCCCGAGTTCAAAAAGTTGTACGCTAATTTGTATCGGGTTAGACGCACAGGTATAAAGTCCGAAACATTAAATTATCGCGCGTAAGTAGCATTGACCAGCCGCGGCGATATTGGAGGGGGCACTTGGGGGTAGCCGGATTCCCCCGTCGTACCTATCGCCATGCACGTAAATAACGGCTATCAATACGCTTTGTTTCAAGCGTTAATAACAGCGTTGTTTCGTCTGCTTATATACGTTACATCGAGGCGCTGTCCGCTCAGAACATGCCTAGACCACGGATAGACTCGCGTATCTCTTCATCACATATACCGATATAACGGCGCGTCATTCGCTGCGATGAATGATTAAGTATTTCCGATAATGTTACGATGTCTTTCGTCTTCTTATAGTAGAAATAGCCGAATGTTTTACGTAGAGAATGCGTTCCGATGAAATCCCAGCCGAGCAAATCAGCTGCCTTGGCGAGCGCCCTATAGCCCTGTGTAGTCGATATGTGCCCACCCTTGGCCGACGCGAATAGGTAGCCCTCCGACGGCTGTCCGTCTAGGTAGTCGGTTATCTCCGGCATGATGTCGTCAAGATAGACCTCGCGCATCTTCTTCGTCTTACCTTCCTTGACGAGAACGCTACTACGCCCCTTAACGTCTTCGATACGCATCTGTACGATATCGCCTATTCGTAGCCCCGTTGTTATTCCGAGTTTGAATAGAAGAACGTTGCGATCCGCTGTCAACGGTGAAGCTAGAATTATTGCCTTGATGAATTTCTCGATATCCTCGGTCGTTCTAATCGGCTGTACTTTTTGCATGAATTCTTCTCCTTTTCCGATGTACGACTATGTCGTTTTATTGACTATACAATACATCGAAATAGAACACAACTACTAAATGCGATATCTACGCGATTCCCGATGTATTCTTTTTTCTAAAGCGTACATCAGCGATTAGCCCGAAGATATGCGATTAATCGGAATCAAACCCAAATACAAATACCGCGAAGTCTGAATGACCTAACGCCTTGCTGACGAGTTCTAAGTCGCCTTTGCTACGCTTGTATATGTCTTTTGCGAAGCCCCGACGTAGCCCGTAAGGATTTATGTTTCGAATTCCATACGTCCGCTTATAATAATTTAGATGCTTCGCTATTGCGTTGGACTTCGGCGCATTAGGATTAATAATGCCCTCGGCCTGCTGCGTGATAAATACGTAATCATTAACTACGCCCTTCTCTTCTCGGATAATCCGATTCTGCTCGAGTAGTACCTCGAGTATTTTCTGACCTGCCCCGTAAAAGTACAACGGGGGGTATTATGAAGTTTTGGTGTTAATCAGTACCTTCACCTTGACATAAATAGTTCATATTTTTATCATTGATTAAGAAGGCAAACAAAAAGGGAGAAAGAATTATGAACTCACTTAACAACATTTCTAATCATCTTCTCAGTAATAAAGAATCATTGGCTATTGAAATTGTTAACGGTGTTCTTAATTCTCTGAATCAGGATATTCCTAAATGGGAACAAGATCAAGCTGTTACAATGTATATTGAGTTTGTAAGTTTTATAGGTGAATACATAATTAGTGAAGAAGAAAAAACACCTGAATTACTATTAGTTTGGAGTAAAAAGAATGCAGCTATGGTTTCACTTGATGGGAATCTTTCTACTCTTGTAGTTAGGTATTTGCCAACGAGGGATGTTATTACTGATATATTAACTGAATTGGGATTGGAATATAATCTTAGCTTGAAAGAACTAAGTAAGCTTATAAAGCAGGTAAATCATATGTTAGATATAAGCCTTAATGAAACTGTTTCTAATTATGAATTTCTTGTGAACGAGTATCAAAAGATGGCGCAGATTGAATTAGCAGAAGTATCTACCCCAATTGTTCCTGTTAAGGACGGCATAATTGTCCTGCCATTGGTAGGAAACATCGACTCATACCGGATACAATATATGATGGAAAATCTACTTCCTAAAATGTCTGATTTAGGGGTAAATTGTGTTATCGCTGATTTTTCAGGTGTTTATAAATTAGACAAAGAAAACGTCAAATATCTTAACCAAATTGGACAAATGCTTCGTTTAATGGGAATAGACATTATATCAACTGGAATTAGTCCCAAATTGGCTCAATTGGCTATTAATGAAGGAATAGATTTATCTGGAAGCAAAATGTATTCTAACTTAAAAATAGCATTGGAAAGTTTTGAATAACACTTAGGGTTTTTTTATATATTCATGCACATTATTTAGAAAAAATTTAGATCAATTCAATAAGCTTTACTGGAAGAAAATAGAACGCTCTAAGAGTCACAATACCTTCAGTAGAATGGAACATTTAGAATTTCTAGGTTATAAAGTTGAATACTTGTGATGAAATAAGGAGTCATCAACGACATCCCTTTATTATGTAGAAAATAGAACGGTGTGCGCAACAATAGCAGGGGTAGGAAAAAATCATTTCATATTTAAGCTTACCTAACGCACAACAAATAAAAAGTAGAAACAACATGATTGTAGTGGCATCTTTGGTCGTATGAGTTTTTGAATACCTATCAAATTTGCTATCCCATGCATAAGATACTATTAGACTGGGAAAGTATTACTGCAAACAAATTACTCTTAGTGATAGGTAGTACTTGTGACTTTAGCATTAAACACTTCGATAAGTAAAAGGAAAACAGAAGAGTTGATAGAATATCTGCTGCGTTTGCGGCAATTACATACAACTAAGAACTTAAAAAAGGAAGAAACGCTAAATCCAGCGTTCCTTCCTTTTTCATTCGGAATTTTCCGATTACTTTTGCATACAGAAACGCCAACAGAGCGTGCTTCCTTTAACATCTTTTTAATAAAACCCTTTGATCTCGCAAATAATTATTTGTATATAGTCTACTTTAACTGCTCATTTGAGTATTAAATGAAAGAAATGATGATCCACATGTGGATTATGGTCTACAAGTGAAGGTTTATGAGTCGTATTTGTGTAATTTAAATGTTTAATATTGGCCACTTGTGGTCCACTTTCTTAGATGGCAAAAGAAGAAACTCAAACGCATAGGAAGTAATCGGATGATGCATTCTTAAATTCCTTGTTAGACTAAACTCCCTCTATAAACATTGATGTATCAACGGCTTACACTACTTCATGATGTAGAATAAATATTTTTTCACGTATTTCATAAACAGAGTCTTGAATTTCTTGTTTTTATTACCAAATAGAGCGTATGCTAAGCTGCCCCAGGGACTCATAGTCTTAGTTTAGTTATTTTGCTGGCTTCTCCGTGTCATCCTTCTGGTATAGGTCTCACTGTTAAGAAATGTTTACGCTGTCTCTGCGAGACAGTGGAGATCTTTCATCATATATTGTTCGTTAAAACAGACTTTCTTTTTGCAAATACCATGTAATATCTTCAGTAATTTACCACAGAGAACT
>NZ_JBXCJD010000029.1:0-24709 GCF_056786515.1 Sporosarcina sp. Y838
TCCCACGCACCCGTACGTCCTACCATGGCTACTGATATATTAAATCCTATAAAAATAAGGTCAACCAGTAAAAACTGGTTAACCTTATAATACGAAGTACCCGTTAGCGAAAGAAGAAAATGGACTGTTTAATTAGTTTAATGGAAAGTCTTCCTTCATTTCATATAATTCAAAATAATCCTCTTTAATAACAATAGAGATAATAGTATTTCCTTTTCTAAAAAAGTGGGCTTGCCCCATTTGTTCTTCTTTCAACTCTTCCCAACCCCAAATATTAATTTCTTCAAAATAATCACTGGGTGGATAAAGTCCTTGTTCTCCTCCAATATTTTTCAAGCTATATTTTTCACCCTTTTTTATATAAGGATTGTCAAATTGTGCTTCGCTTGATTCAGCATTAGCAGGAACAGGAAAATCTTCATTTATTCCTGATTTTTTATAACTTGTAATTTCATCATAGGAAGATGAACAACCGACCAAACACAACAACAATAAGCATATTATACATAATCCAGCTTTGTTAAAATTCATAATTCCCCCCTAAGACAATATTTGTATTTCTTTTACTTTAATATCTTGATAAAATTGTACCTGATATTGGAATCTTATTGAACTAACCTGCGTCGTTAGTTGAACAAGAAATTAGATTCGCTAAATGAGATCAATCTTGTATACGCCATGCACACGAGGTTAACATAACGCCAGTTCACGGAAGTATTTGGCTCTATTTCAATAAGAATCGGCTGCCCTGTAAAGGCAGCCGATTCTTAAACTAAGCACCCGTTAGTAAAATAAGGTAACCATATCAGCCCCTTGGTCGCCCTACAGCACAAGCATAACCGCGTATACTACTAACGCAGCGTAGACTGTTCAGTCTCAGAGCGATAAGGTTTTGGGTTAAAAAATATTTTACTAGAACGTAACTATTCATATTTTTTTATTTAACTGAATATTATTGCACATGTTTACTGAAAATGCTATTTTTATAGTAAGAATCTCAAATGTTTTTAACTTACGTAGAGGGTGTGTGAGTAATGGAAAAGAAAAAAACTATCAATACTGCGGAGGCTATTTTGCTCGTAAGTTCTTTTTTTATGTTCATGTATATCGGCGTAAATGTGGTTTTAATAAATGATATTTCGCATTTTTTTGAAAGAGATTCACTTTGGTTTATATTGCCGTTGATTACATTCGTTTTGGCGATACATTCATTTATTAAAAGATAGTAGTATTATAGAGTATTGAAATTATAGGGTGATCATCACATGCACGGAAGTGCCAGTTTGGTGCCAGCTACAAATATATATAAAGTAAATGATAATGCCATGTAAAGGCAGCCGATTCATAAACTAAAGCGCCCTTTTCTTGAATAAACAATAGGGATTATTCTAGCTGTTATTGTTAGACGATATTGTTGTTCTCTTTTTTTCCGAAGAGTAGGGATGTGAAATAAGTAAGTATAGCTGTTAGTAGACCTGCACCAAAGAGTATGCTTCCAGCAATTACAAAGTTGTTTTTATAAGTTTCAACAACCATGTCGTATTCGCTAGTATCAGCGATACCATCTTCTTGGTTAAGAAGCCAAGAAGATCCTAGAGAAGTTCCAAATGAAATACTCGAAAACATCAAAACTAATCCTGCGATTGTTAATAAAGATGAAATAATACTTAATCCTTTAATATGTTCTTTTAACAATCGGATACCTCCTCTTCTTCGCTTCCGCTGCTGTTTTATCTCTTTTTCATTTTCTTTTTCTTTCAGTCCTTCTAACGGAAAATCAGTCGTTTTAACTCGATCTACTATCCCCACCACATAGCTAAAACAAATAATGACCAAAGGGAAGTCAGTAGACCTACAGCACAAATAACAAGGGTATATACACGAAATTCGTCTTTTTCAATTTTTTGCTTTTTAAAAGATATATACGATAATACAAGTGCAACTAAATACAAGAAAATACTTATTATTGTTAAGGCAGTTAAATAGTATATAGGGTATGTTTTCGCAATATTTTCATTCAAAAAATAAGAAATCCCCTGTCCAAATGCTCCTAATATTGTAGCTAAAATTGTACTTCCAAATATTAAAATATTAGTTTTCATCATCAATTTCACCTCCAATTAAAAATCAATAGTATAAAACTGAGCAAATCACCTCAAAATCTCTCAAAACGAATTCTAAAGAGAAATTGGCTGCCTTTACAGGGCAGCCGATTGTTCAACTAAAGCGCCCGATTCTGGAAAAGCAAAATTCAATTATCTAGTTTTTTTCTATCGGATTTGTCTTTAAGATTTAAAATAAAATCATACGCAAAAGCAACTAATAGACCACTCCAAAAAATAATACTCGGAGAAAAAAAGCCATTATTCGTTGATAAATAATAAAAATAGTTTATAGCTGCTATTAGCATATAAGTATAAAAACCAAGAATAGCTCCCTTTTTCCAGTTAAGTGATTCTTTTTTATTCATCGTCTTAAAAAACTTCATACAACTTCACTTCCCTTACTTTCGCAATCTGGCCCGATTGTTGAACACAAGTTTAGCAAGAAACTCGATTATCTCCATCCGCAAACCTTCGAATTGATCGCTAAACAATTTTGTATAGCCCATACACAACAGGTTAACATAACACCAAATATCAGCATGGTTGGGGCACCATATACGCTCTAAAATCGTGATAGCCGTTCACAGAACTACCATTTCCGCCAAAAGAACACTTCGAAAACTATAAGAGTAAAAATAACAACCACCCCGAATATCTCTATAGTTTCTTTCGGCAAATTGAAATAAAATACTATAGCCAAAAAAAGAATTACAACAATAACTAATTCCAAATAACCTTTCTTTCTTTCACTCATAAATTCCACCCCTAGACCAGCAATATCTAAAAAAGCTGCCATGTAAAGGCAGCCGATTCTTAAACTAAAGCACTCCTTAGTCAAATTTTACCACAAAAATTAAAGAATTATCAAAGTGTTCTGTCAGTTATTTTAAGAAGGAATACGATTGCTGAACGAGTTTGTTTATGCCATACACAGCAAGTTAACATAACGCCCGATGTGGGAAGTTAATTTAACATATTATCATTAAACTTCGTAACTGTTTTGTTCTTATCCGTAGTATGAGCCAAATAACAGGATATAAGAAAAACCCTACCTTCAACTAATTAGCGCTCATATCCATCTACTACTATATCTAATTTTCCTGTTTCCGGGCAGATGACAAGTCCATGAACACTAATATCCTTCGGGAACATCGGATGATTTTTGACCATCTTAACGCTTTGTTCGACGCTTTCTTCAACCATTTGAAATCCTGTTAACCAACTTTTGATATCAATACCTGCGTTAGTTAAGGTGTTTATGATTTCTTTATCTAATCCGGCTTGTTCACATTTTTCTAAGAAAGAATCAGGTTCTAGACCTTTCATCCCACAACCATGATGTCCAACGATGGCAACTTCCTTTGCTCCAAGTTCATAAATCGCAACTAGTATACTCCTCATCACACTTCCAAATGGGTGTGAAACGATCGCCCCCGCATTTTTGATAAGCTTTACATCGCCATTTTTAATGTTCATCGCTTGCGGCAATAATTCAACAAGTCGAGTATCCATACATGTGAGAATAACCATTTTTTTATTAGGAAATTTAGTCGTTTCGTATTTTTCATATTCCTTATTTTCAACGAACTGTTTATTGTATTCAAAAATCTCTGAAAGTAATGTCATTTAAATCCCTCCTAAATAGTTAAAAAAATTATTTCATATCTTTCTTTGATGTTCAATATACACCAATTAAACTTCTTTAATCATAAAGAGAACTTGGCTAGCACCAAAACTTCAGATACAGGGCCTAGTTCTCTTTTCATAGAATCTATAAAGATTTAATGGACCTTGAAGTTATATTTTCTTATATTGGAAGACAAGATTTAATGATCTTTTTAATGAATACGTTATACAAACCTAGTTAACATAACGCCAGTTCACGGAAGTAGTTAACTTCATTACTCAATAAGAAAAGCTACCATGAAAGGCAGCTAATACTTAAACTAAAGCACCCGTTAGTTTAATAATTAAGATATTAAAAGTATTCAACCTATCTATTGCGTTTTTTCTGTTCAAACAACTCAAGTAACCACATGGAAAATGTAATTAAAAATGAAATGGTGACTATTTCCAATACCCCGTTACTAAATAAAGAAAAAACAAAGTGCATTACCGATAGACTAACTAACATATATAAAAAGAACCAAAAATGTCTTAACACTTTTTCACCTCATTAACCTGCTAATGCAATAACAATAGCCGATAAGATAACTCTCGGTATTTTCAACATTTTCCTTCTCCACCACTAAATCCCTGTTTAAGTTCTTGTTTAATCATATCATTTTGAACTCTATTTTTGTTATAAAAATTGAAACACTTATTGAACTAACCTGCCCCGTTAGTTCAATAAGAAAAAAGAGTTGCCTAAGCAACCCATGCTTCAACTAAATTGACATTATTCTTGAGATAAATTTAACCAATTTTTTTCATCAATTGATTGGATTTTATACTTTGAACCAACTATATCTAACATTCTTTGATAATTTTTAACATCCCAAGAATCAACCACATGTTCATACAAGTCTTTTTGTATAAATTCTTGAGTAATATAGTTTGTAACAGAACTAATGTCAACTAATTCTCCAAAAAAATGTCTTAACATAATCGAATCCTCTTTTTCTAAAGGTTCATCTGATAGGAGATAAATTCTAAATACATTAACAATTACATTTATATCTTCGTCGTCTAAAAAACAAAGTGGCTCTAACTTCTTATCTTCTTCTGTAAAGGGTCCTCTAGTATCTTCAATAATGACATAAGCCAGCAATTTATTATCTTTAAAGAAACGAAAAACTTCTAAATCTCGTAATCTTAGTTTTCTATCGATTGAAATCATTTTTTTCACCTATCCAAATTAGAATTTATGACCTTCATTAATATCTATTCTTCAGTCTAAACAAATTACCATTCTGAACCTACAAAAAACAAACATTTTCTTCTTGAACTAATCTGCTTCGTTAGTTCAAGAAGGAATTCGATTTCTGAACGGGCTTGCATATTTTATACACACCAGGTTAACATAACGCCGGTTCACGGAAGTAGTTAACTTCATTACGCAATAAGAAAAGTTCGCCCTATAAAGGCAGCTAATTGTTAAACTAAAGCACCCAACCAGGAAGACATAGATGCATAAAGTAATATGTCTTCTAATAGCCAAAGGTTCTCCAACGAGGGAATAATAAAAAACCGAGAATACAATTATTCTCGGTTTTTTAAAAGAAATTATATTATATTTTCTTTTTCTAAAAAAAGTTTTAAATATAATCTGCCTTTTTGATCAGTCATCTCTTCTTCATTTAAATCATACTTACCAACAAGTGTTCCAAACTTACTAGTTGATGGGTATGAGCTTTCTGAAAGAGTTATATGATAAAAATCATTTTCAAAAAATAAACACCAAGTATTTTGATCCCTTACCTTGAAGAAAACCCCTTCATAATCACAATTGTTATCATAATAACCTACATGTAAATGATATCTTTCATCGAAATTAAACATTAAATCCACCATACTTTCATTATAATCTTTTAAAATTTAATAACATGATGGGTTTTAAGATTTGGGGGAACATGATAATGTAGATATGATTTTCCACCGTGCTTAACTGGCCTACAGACCCTTTAGAGGGTCAAGCTCAAGTTAAAGGTCTAGGGCTTGAACAGCAGCGTCCATATCGTCCTGTGTGATGCCAATATACCGTAAAGTGACGCTCTCGGAACTGTGATTGAACATTTTCATCAAAAGCGTAATATTCGTCCCTCTTTTGATTTGATGATAACCAAACGTTTTTGTGTCCCGATATTTTCAAGTCCTAATTCTTCTGCTGCGTCACTCATAATTTGCCACGCTTGCACCCTGCCAATCGGTTGATTAACCCCTTTTCTGCTTTTAAATAAAAATTCATTTGGATCGCCCTGGTAATGATTTTACACATAAATTTCAATTGCTTTTTTAACCCCTTTTGAAAGGCAGCCGGATCTTAAACAATCGCACCCGATTGACAAGCAAAACGGAGAGATTCAAAAACTATTTTCGAAACTTATCAGGATTTTCAATCCTTGTAGAAACAACCTCTCCACAATTTAAGCAGAAGGTAAATATCTTATTAGATCCTAGTGATATCTTCTTGTCTAATGGTCTAACTGCTATAAAATCGGTACCTTCACCAAATTCAGTACCGTGACATTCAGGACATTCGTTTTTATTCATTCGTGACATCTCCTTTATATTTAAATATAGAACCTCACTGATTGGCTCGATTGAAGCATAATTATTGTTCGTTTTTCGCACCCGATTGCTGAACAGCTCTCACACAAATAGATCAGTTTGATTGTATTCTTCCATATGTCCAATATACACCACTAGTTAACGTAAGTCCTGTTCACGGAAGTATTCTTCCCTTTTAATTCAAGGCTCTATTATGCTTAAATGTTGAGTTTTTAAAATTTATTAGGCGTATTCGAAATGAAACTCGAATACGCCTATTAAATCATTCAAAATAGAAAAGTTCTTCAAATTTTTTATCCAATGCGATACATAAAATCAATGCTAATTTTGCAGTTGGATTAAATTGACCTGTTTCAATTGAACTAATCGTTTGTCGAGACACACCAACTAATTTTGCTAACTCTATTTGTGATAAGTTTTTTTGAGCTCTTGTAACTTTCAAATTATTTTTAAGGATTAATTCTTCATTCATAATCACAATACCTCGATGATATAGAATATAATTAAACCGATTGTTATTAATCCATAAATAATCCCTGATGTTAAATAGAATTTTTTTCTGGAATACAACGATATTTGTAAATAGAGATAATGGTTAAATGAGCAGTTAAAATTGAAAGAATATCAGTGACTGGTTGATTGTTTGTCACTTTAAAAATGATATATAAAATAATTAGGATTGTAATCCCTGTAAAGCCAATTAATCCAGATTCACTATCTACATTCCCTTCCCTTTCATCCATATATTTATTTTCTTTTCTACTTTTGGCCAATATTTCATTTTTGTCCATAATTTAATCACCCCATCAAAAATGTACAAAGGTAAATTCTTAACCAAAATAGTCACCCCCATATCATCCTGTGTGATGCCAATATACCGTAAAGTGACGTTCACGGAAGTAGTTAACTCCATTACGCAATAAGAAAAAGCTACCATGAAAGGCAGCCATTACTTAAACTAAAGCAACCCTTTAGTTACTTCTCTTTTGGCACGGATTAGTGTGCTTTTAGAAATCCCTGTAATTTCTTCCACTTGCGTATAGGAATTTTTTTCTAATAGCTGTAAAGCGTGTGCTACTTGCTTTTTAGTGAATTTCTTCGGTCTACCTTCACGAAAATCAGGATTCTGCTTCGCAATTGCTTTCCCCTCTGCTAATCGTTCAACTATCATATCCCTGTCAAATTCCGCAATGGCTGATAACATTCTTAAAATTAATCTACCCATTGATGTATCTTCTACAAGTCCCATATTTAATATGTGAACCTTGATTCCTTTTAAAAGCAATTCTTTGATTAGATTTACCCCATCTTCTGCCGATCTTGCAAAACGGTCTAGCTTCGTAACTACCAATGTATCCCCTTTTTTCAGCAATGAAAGTAACTCTACAAATTGGGGGCGATCCGCTTTAGTTCCAGTGAATTTTTCGGAATAGATTTTGTCACAACCTTCACTTTCCAATGTCTGCAGCTGTAACTCTAAATCTTGTGATGCTGTACTTACGCGACCATAACCATATTTCATATGTATTTACCCCTTTTTTCGCGGTCTACTTATGATTATTAGTTATGACACCGCTTGGTACCTTGATATTACTACATTCCAAAACGGTGTCAATACTTAAGGTTTTGACACTACTACAATATAAAAGAATAGGTGAACTTATAGGGTACAGAAACTCCCCCCTCTCTACTTATAATTTAATTTACTAACCCGAATCTTTTATACAATAGAAATACTAACCGTTTTTTTATTTCAAGTTTAGTTATAGAAATGAGCGTATTTCCGGCTAAATATTGTAAATTATTAATCTATTCATTTTTTAGTTGTTTCAAGTGAAGATCTCTCGGGTAGATATATACTACATGTGAATGTTATTACTTTTCATATGTAGTATATTTTGGAAGGATGATAAATATGGAAAAACGAATTGTTGGGAGCTTTAATTCAGATGAAGAAGTCTTGTATGCAATTGAAGGATTGAAACGTCAGGGGCATCGTGATACAGATATCATGGTGGTAGCAGAAAATAAAAGTGCCATTCCATTAGTCACTTCCCGCACCGGAGTCATGGTAGAAGCAGATCAACAAGTGAGTACTATAGCAGGTGTTATGATGAACAGCTATTTTTCCATGTTGTCAGCAGGAATGGGCCGCACACAGGATAATACCCTGTCCAGCAGGCTAATTGAAAGGGGCCTGCCAAAATATACAGCAAAACAGTGCGAAGAGGAAATAAATAAGGGGAAAATAATGTTGCTGGTTGATACGAATACAACTTACGACAGTCCTGTCTATAAAACACAATATGAAACTGAAAACTCAAGAGCAGTCCGACTCCATGAAGAACAGCTTGAAATTACAAAAGAGAATGTCCAAGTTGGAGAATTACAGCTCCGTAAAGAAGTAGTGGAAGAACAGAGAACCGTTCATGTTCCACTATTTCGAGAAGAAGTATATGTAGAGCGACGTCCTGTCATAGATGGAAAGTTTGATGGCAGCCCGTTTGGAGAGGATGAAATTATTCGAATCCCCATTATGGAAGAAAGAATAGAGGTAACGAAAAGAGCTGTAATTGTTGAAGAGGTAATTATAGGAAAGAGAAAAATTCAAGAAACAAAACAGGTACAGGATACCATTAGAAAAGAAGAAGCTCGGATTGAGCGTTCTGTTCCTTCGGCAATCGCAGCAGGGAAACTAGTTAACCAAGACACAGTTGGCCACGCTGAAGATATTACAGTAAGCCCAAATATTTTAATCGTGGAAGGCAATCCCGATATCGATAGCATAATGGCAGAGGTCAAAAAGGAAGAAACACGCCAAAAACAGACAGGCTCCCTCGCTGTACAAGGAGAGAAAAACAAACCAGAATCAGCTGTCAATAAAAAGGACGAGGAAAGCGGGACACTAACAGTTTCTCTCAGTAAGGAAAGTAAAAGTTCTGCACCAATTTCAGCAGCTACTGTAAAAAAGGAAGAAGCATTCCTCAACAAAGAAATTTCCTCAATCGATGAGGAAATTAAAAATAATAAAAATCAAATAAAAAAGAAAAAATAATAATACTCAGTAATAGGTTTGGAAAGGCTATGCGGTCCTTAGATATTATACAAAAAAAGGCTGATTTCAAAGTTCACTTAAAGGTGACCTTTTGATGTCAGCCTTTTTCAGAGGAGCTAAATATATATATCTCTGACTATTGGGTTTCCTTTTTTATTTATCGTCGTTTCTATAGCCCTTCTTTGTAACTCAATGCTTATAGGATATATATTCTCGTATACGGTGCAACTTAGTGAATGAAACACCTTTTGATTCATCGAACCATTTTAAATATCCATTAACGGATTGAGTGTATCCTTTGATGGTATTTTCACTTAAATTGCTAGAAGCTAAATACTCTTGGAAATACCCCATCGAAACATCATCTCCTATAAATTATGTTGCATTAATTATCGAATTCATTTCATAAACTATGTTGCATAATAGCCTGAATCATATCTAATAAAACTCAAAAATACAACATAATTGATATTATGTTGTAAAAAGAAAACGCTGACTGTTTTGCTGTTAGCGTTTCGATATATCAATGTAGAATCTAAGGTAAAATGTTGAAAACGATTAGATGAAACTCGATGAATTAAGGAAAAGTAAAAACCCTTGATTACCAAGAATTTTTACACTGTTTGAAGTCATATGATTTCTAGGTATGGAGACGGTGGGAGTCGAACCCGCCTCCAAAAACTTACATATTTAGGTAAATATACTTGCAAATGTTGACTATCCACTACGCTAAAAACAAATCGCATTTTTTTAAACTGTCATAAAAGTTTCTTGCACAGGTATGCAATATTCAAAAAAGACATGCATGGCTAAACCAGCATGTCCGCATCCTATCCATTTGCCTACCTTACTTTTTATCGCCCTTCCTTTTAAACTTTTGCCAAAACCTTTTTTTGCCTTTATGATCATCAAGAAAAACCCAAATAGAGAATGCACTCACAGCAATCATACCAATATAAACAGACAATTCCCAGTATGTAAATAACAGAAGGTAATCCCATATAGAATTCCCTCGAACAAACACATCATACGAATCGGCATTTCGATAGCTAATCGGTAGTTTGTCTCCTATGCCATATTGCGGATAGGTGTGTCGCGTTACGTCTTTGGCCATTTCAATCGTTCTGCCCGTATGATCTTTATAAGAGATGGTTAATTCCCGAATTGAGTCTTCGTATTTCCGATAGGTCGTATACTCGAATCGGTCAACGACTGTAGCTTCCGTTTTTGTCTTTCCGAATGGCTGCACTGTTCGTATCAGGTTTACTACAAAACTTTTGGCAATGAATAGAAAAATTGCAATGACAATACCTGCATTTCTCCAAGCCCTTTGTCTCGAATCTACTTTTTTCTTTCGTTTCTTTTTCCTCATTCTTTTCCTTTTTTCAAATCGCTCAGAAGATATCTTCTCTTCTAAGCGCTCCAATGCAGGAATGGATAAGAAAAAGGCCACGAGTATACAGAAAGCCATAAACCCAAAAACAAAAATAGCAATCAAGTAATAGAGGCCATCAATGAGTATATCGCGCAGTGTCGAAAATGTTGTAGCACCTGTCAAATAACCATTAATCGTATCGCCAATTTCAATGTTCTCTATCTGACTTTTGGAAACACGGTTGCGATATTTAATCTCTTCTCCGCCGGCAAGTTCGACCCAAACAAAATAGGTAGGAGGGGTGAATAACCCTTTGCTTGCTGTTTTTTCAATGACTGTCGCTTCTGCTGATCGAATTGAAGCTAAATCGTACTCATTCAGATAAGAATCGATCATTATCCAAGTGAAAAGGCTGAAAAATAAGCCCAGAACTAAAAGCCCAGCTAATTCTTTGATGTTTGTCATAATTTCCTCCATAACCATCCTTCCACCACCATATCAAACAGACGTTAAAATACAACCATAAAAAAACTACCAGCAAATGCTCTGATGGCAGGTTATTGCAATCGGCTCTGCACCTGAACAAATAATGTTACGTGCTGCTTCCGTTCTAATGAAGATATTAAAATCTACCTTGTAACATAAAGATAGGTTTTATTAAGTTATTGGACACAGAATAATGAACAGGGTTTTGTAACATCTATAACACCAACTTGTTTCCACTGTTTCAATCAATTTTTAAAATTCCTTCTTTCTTCAACGATTTGGCCCGATTGTTGAACACAAGTTAAACAACACTCTTTGGTATGTTCCCAGCATATTTGTTATTTCAAAAGTATTAATCAAAAGTAAAGAGCTAAAGTCGGAGACACCATATTGAAATATAGATGCATCCTTTTTCTTTTTAGTTGCACCTTTCTTGGACGGACCTCTAACCCACGCTTCACCGCTTTTTTCCACTCTTCGACGTTCCAAGTTTCACATTATACTATTTAGCTAATGCCGAAAGCGTTATTTTTGTTATTTCACACTCTTTCTGAATCTCT
This sequence comes from Sporosarcina sp. Y838, assembly GCF_056786515.1. Classification (NCBI taxonomy): domain Bacteria; kingdom Bacillati; phylum Bacillota; class Bacilli; order Caryophanales; family Caryophanaceae; genus Sporosarcina; species Sporosarcina sp. Y838. The sequence continues at coordinate 11,812 of NZ_JBXCJD010000029.1, forward strand.
TCCCAATTAGGCACTTCACCGTCCTTCTCCTTTATTTTAAGGCAAAGAAAAAAACACCTTTGCAGGCATTTTTTTCTTCGTCATCGCTTGCTCATCTCAAATTGTTCTAAAAGTGCATTGAATTTCTCTCTATGTTTCCAAAACATTAGATGACCGTCGCGTATTTGAGAAAGTCCGCTTGGCGTTTTTCTAGGAATGAGGAGATTCCTTCTTTCCCCTCATCGCTTTTTGCTCTATTAGCTATCGCTAAAGACTCTTTACTCATTTGAGACTCCAATGTTTCCTGTAAGGAATGATAGAGTAATTCTTTCGTTGCCCCATAAGCCTGAATCGGCCCTCTCGCCAACTTTTCAGCCAACTCAAGGACAACTGGCATGAGATCTTCTTCTGCAACTACCTTATTGACAATTCCCAATTCATTCGCCTCTTGTGCATCTAACGCCCGATTTGTATACATTAACTCTATGGAACGCTTTACTCCAACAAGACGTGGTAGAAAATAACTTATGGACCCGTCCGGTGTTAAACCGACTTGATTGTAAGCCGTTACAAATTTTGATTTCTCGGAAGCATATGTCAGATCACACGCACATGCCATACTCATTCCTGCACCGGCCGCCACTCCGTTTACGGCACCAATTAACGGTTTATTCATTCGAACCAAACTGGATATGGATTGATGTAAATACGCTGTCACACTTTTCAGATGTGCGCTAATCGCTTCACCTTTTTCCGCAAAACTTTTTAAATCTCCGCCAAATGAGAAACTCTTTCCCGCTCCCGTAAGAACAACAGCACGGATTTCTTCACTTTCTGAGCAAAAAATCGAAACGTCCATCAACTCTTTTGCCATTTGAGCATCTAACGCATTTCCTACTTCTGGTCGATTTAATGTGATAATCCCAACATTATTTTCAATTGTTAATGTAACCGTATTGTTTTCCAATTGTGCCCCCATTTAAATCACCTTCCGTTTTCTCTAACTCTCTTTATTTTCTATCTTATTCGTTTGCTACATTCTCCAAAATAAACGCAATGCCTTGTCCACCACCGATACAAAGTAAAACTGTAGTTGAAGGCTTCAGTATCATTGTTGTACCGCCTGGTGAAAGTGAAGCGAAGCTTGTCGTTTCCGCGAAGGCTCTACGATTTCCACCTGTAGCATTGCTTTTAGAATTTCACGAGGTGCATCATCCACATTATTATAGCGCCCTATTAGTAGTTAAATCCATTAGGTCAAGTATTGTCACTATACAAGTTGAAATAAAAATTCCTTTCAAATCCGCTACGGCGCTCGGGGATGCCTCCCGCCCTAAGCCAAGCAGCTTCGCCACCAGTCTTAGGGCTTCGGCTACCCCTTGTAGGGCGCCTTCGCTCAGTTAATATAGGTATTCATTTGTTCAACATATATAGATAATAATCTTTTTACCTATACAAATTTATATTAATATTTTGTATTTAAAAGAGGTTACTCATTAACTTCTGATCAATTGGTACCCCAAACTATAAATGATTTACATTTTTATATAGTAACAACCGATTGTTTAAGCCCTAAATTTTCTCTTGCTTCATCAGGTGTCATTGGTTCATAGTCGAATTCTTTCATGATACGGACCATTTTTTCTACTAATTCAGCATTATTTTTCGCTTTGACTCCTTTACTCAAGTATAAGTTATCTTCCATACCTACACGCACATGTCCACCTAAAAACAAGTTTTGTGTACAAATCGGGAACTCTTGTCTTCCTGCACCGAATGCAGACCATTCATAGCCATTTTCACCGAATAAACGATCGGCTGTTTGTTTCATATTCATTAGTTCGTATTCATTAGCAGCAATCGCACCATTAATGCCCATAACAAATTGTAGGAACGGTTTCCCTTCAAGCAATCCATTTTTTTGCATAAATTTAACATTGTATATGTGACCAACATCATAGCATTCTAATTCAGGTTTTGTGCCATTATCTCTAAAGATTTTCAACAAACCTTCGATATCTTCGAAATTGTTGGTGAATACTTGACCCTTCGTACTTTCTAGGTATTCTCTTTCCCAATCAAATTTAAATTTTTTATAACGCTCACCTAAAGGGAATAGACCCCAGTTGATCGAACCACAATTCATGGAAGCAAGTTCAGGTTTAAATTCAGGAATTACAGCACCTCTTTGTTCAATTGTCATTCCCAATCCGCCGCCGGTTGTTATACAGATGATAACGTCTTTATTCACCGCTCTAATTTTCTCAATAATTTTTCTATATAAGTTCAGGTCGGATGACGGTTTACCACTTTCAGGGTTTCTTGCATGGATATGCACACTAGCAGCACCAGCATTAGCTGCATCAATTGCATTTTGAGCGATTTCATCAGGTGTGATTGGTAGATACTCTGACATTGTTGGTATATGGATTGACCCTGTAATAGACGCACTAATTATTCTTTTAGATTTCTTTGTCATTTGTATTCCTCCTGGTAAAATAAGATACTATGTTTTAAAATAACTTCCCCTTTTAACAAAACATCACGTAGTACATTTTAAAACTAAGATTTTTTTCTTATTTCTTCGGTTTTATTATTTTTATCTCATCGCCAATTTCAAAAGCCATTAAATCTTCTCCAACAACTATTTCGCCATCAAAGATTTTTTTAGTTCTTTCGACTAGTTGCGCATCTTCTTCTGAAACTAGAAGAGCAAGATGGGTGTAAGCAGCAAGTTTTGGTTGTACTTGTTTAAATACCTCTCCAGCCTGCTCTGGTGTTGTATGATAGGCCTCGATATTTTTAATCGCTTCTGATTTGTAGTCTTCCCCTTCACGTTTAACCACAACAACTTCATGGATGAGCAAATCGGTTCCACTAGCGTATTTGATTAAGTTCTCACTAAATGTAGTGTCCCCAGAGATCACAACCGAATGACCATTATAATTAATTCTAAATCCAAATGCCGGTTCCATAGGACCATGATCTACTTCAAAAGCAATCACTTCCACACCGTCATTCTCATATACGACGCCTTCTTCAAACTCATTTACAGTTGCTTCTATTGTAGCGCCTTCAACTCTATTTCTTACGTCTATATCAGCCTTATATGAAGAGATGGTGTGATTGACCCAATCCTCTGTTCCTTTAGGTCCCCAAACCTGAAGATTATTTTCTCTATTCCCTCTAGGATCAGGTACAGCAGCGCCAGTAATTAATAAATCGTCAAATCCCATTATATGATCGTGATGTAAATGCGTAACAAACAACTTGTCAATCATTCCTGGAGAAACACCCATTGCATTCAGTCGAAGCGTCGAGCCCCTCCCCACATCAAAGAGCAATTTTTCTCCACCAACTTCAACTAAGGTTGAATTACTAAAACGCTCCATTGATAATAGAGGCGATCCAGTTCCAAGTAGAGTTACTTTGAAATCTGCGTTACTTTCCTTATCTATATCGTTTTCTCCCATAGAACTAGCGGCCTCATCGTTGGTCTCTTTCGTTTTTGCGGACGCTTTTAATTCATTTTCAGTTCCCACAGATGATTCGGAGGATACAGATTGGTTCGTTCCCCCGCTACAACCCGCTAGAAGTCCAATCAAAAATAATAAACAAAATGTAAGGAAAACGAATTGCTTTTTCAAATGTAATAACCCCTCTCAAACTATTAATTAAATGGTTTAACTATTTATCAGTCTTTCCTCTGATTAGCACATATGACTGCTAATGGTGAATAATGTCTTTTGGAAAATAGTTCAACAGTGCAACTAACTTTTATTTATTCATCACAAGGGTGTCAGGCACACCAAAAATGTCGTTTCGGAATGCCTGACACCGCACGTTTATTGCTTTACAAACATAAGAACCATTCCTATGTTTTTATACTTTAGCCAAATCTACTTCGAACTCTGTTCCCCAAGCACTTAGGGATTCCCATGTCTTTGGTCTAACTGGTAATTCCTCATGCCATGGACGAGGCTCGAAAATACCCAACTCTGGAATAAGCACATCCAAATCCGTATACAATTCAATCACATTTTGATCTGGATCATGATGATAAGTGGCAATATTATGACCAGCTGTATGACGGGATGGACCCCAAAGGATTGATCGGCCATGCTTCGCCAATATATCCGAACTCGCATATTGATGACTGGCATCTTTTAATTGGAAAGCAATATGATGCAGGCGTGTCTCATTGGATGCCACGATATTGAGAACATGATGATCAAGATTACATGTTAAAAAGTTAGCAAATTCCTCACCAATTTTATCTGTAAATGTAAATCCTAAAACTTCTTGATAAAATTGTAATGTCTTTGCATAATTATCTGCATAGAAGGCAATATGTCCTAATTTAAATGGAACAATCCCTGATGAACTATAACCAGGCGCTGGTTGCTCCATCTCTATAAATAATTCGAGGGTGTTTCCTGCTGGATCCTGTAATTCGATGAATTCTGAAATACCCGGTTTTACGTCTACTTTTAAGGTAGATTCTATACCTTGTACATGTAATTGATGTTGGACTTCCTCCAAGCTCAATTGACCATCTAATTGATAACCATAACGATTCATTCCTGTTTGATTTGATGGTGTAATCACGATATTATGGTGGTCGAGTCCGTTACTCAAATACGTTATACCGTCTACACCATCTGTAATACGATAACCCATCGTATTCGTATAGTATTCCGTTAAAACTTCTGGCTCCTGAGAATAGAAATCGGCATACGCTAATCGAAAGACTTTTAATTTTGACATCCTATTTTCCTCCTAAATGATTTTAATATTTATTTATAAAGTTCTACGAAAGTTGTTTTCTAACATTTTTCCTAAAATCATGCTACTATAGGCTATAGCTTACCCAAGCTAGTTCATGTCCTTATCGTTATCGATTAGCCCGCGAAGCCAATCAATAATGAATTTTTGAGGTTCATGCCCTATGAAACAGTAGCTGCATTTCTATTTAGGTTTAACCTAAATAGCAGCTGCTGTACTCATAAAATTTTTCAGTTTTAGGGATAAATCTTCCACAAGTTCCGATAAATTTTCAACAGAAGAAGTACTTCCGAAAATATAAAAATCAGGTCGTACAAGTACAGCTTCTACTCCCTTTTCTTTAAAAAACTGACCATATTTCCCTTCGATATCAATGATTGCATTCGACTCCGTTGTTTCATTATCCGAAATCTCAATAAATTCTGCACCGATTTTTTCCATAAAATTAATTTGTTCTTGGTTTAAAGCCTTCCTTGGATTTGCAACTGTACTGATGATCGTCCATCCCTGATGACCTACGATATCATCAAACAATCCCGTCTTTCCTTGATATTTCACCTGGCTTTGAAAAGATAGCTCCCCGGCCAAATTGTCACTTCTACGTTCTTCTGGTTGGTATAAAATACCCTCCGTTAGAATTGGAAAATCAGGCATTGGAGGCATATCTCCAGATAAGAACGCTGCATCCCTTTTTTCAGCTTCTACTGGATCCGAAACGCATATCACCTTTCCTAGAAACAAAGCAGCTTCAACAACCTCTTGGTTATGTGGTTTACGCTCTTTCGTATATTCTTCCAGAATAGAGTCATCCGCTTTTCCACTTAAAATCAGATCAAGCTTCCAAGCTAAATTCTTTGAATCACGTAGCCCCGAACACAAACCTTGTCCCATGAATGGCGGAGTTAAGTGCGCTGCGTCACCAGCTAATATCAACCTTCCTTTTCTCCATTCATCTACCCATTGCGCCTTAAAGGTATAAACAGCATGTCGTTCCAATATAGAATTTTCCGGATTTAAATCCCACGGTTCTAATAAACGCCAGGCCACTTCTTCTTTGTTTAGGTCTTCCTTTTTTTCACCAGGAAGAGCCATGAATTCCCAGCGTCTTCTGCCAGGTCCACCTGAAGCAACTGTAGTAGGGCGTGCTGGATCACATATTTGCAAATTCATGGGTGACCATACTCTTTCTACTTTTGGAATGATATCCACTACTAGAAAGTCAGAAACAAAACCAAGATTGGTAATGGTATGCGCCATATTTTCCCGAACAAAACTATTGGCACCATCACAACCGACAACATATTGAGCATTTATGGTCGTTTCCTCTCCATCTTGATCTTTTACGACCAACTCGACATGGTCATCGAATTCCGTCAAACCAACGGCCTCACTGCCATAATTCACGCTGACCATTTCGTTATTGCGGCATGCAGTATCCATTAATGCTTCGATTTCCGGTTGACTAAATAACATATGTCCAGGCCATCCAGAAACTCCATATTGGCTCCAATCAATTTGCAAAAGCGTTTGTTGGTTAGCATTCACCCACTCATAATAATCTGTCGCCACAACAGTATTTCTCTCGATTTCACTTGAAGGTATGATCGATTGTAAAATTCGAGCAATTTCATCATCAAAATGTATGGCTCTTGGGAGTGGATAGGTTTCTGGGTACTTTTCATGAACACTTACTTTCCATCCTTTTTGCCCAAGTAACGTAGCTAATAGCTTCGAAACTGGACCATAACCAACAATCGCAACATCCACATTCTTTTGCTTCATACTTCATCCTCCCATTCATCTATTTTTTAAAAACGCCTCTGTGAAAGCGCATACATTTATGGTTTTATATCGATTCTATTTTAGTGAGCCGGGAATCAATGCGTTGGAATTTACTTAATTGATAAGTAAATTCCAACTTTAAGCATCCAATCCCTGATTATGAAACTGTAACTTTACTTGGTACCACTTTGTTTACTTGTTCACCCAGGTCAATCGTTCCATCTGTACTTTTGATTTGCAGACGAATCACATCGCCGTCTTGAAGATAATTTTTAATCTTCAGTTGGCTTTCGAGTAGGATATTGCTTTTCTCTTGATTAGACACAGTAAAATTAGCAACTTTTCCAAGTTGCTCAGGAGTTAGATGTAAGGCAACTCCGCCAGTAGTACCCGTAATGACCAGATCACCTTTTGATAAATCCATAATCTCGGATAATTCCGTTAAGGTTTCTGCAGGTTTAAAGATTAGTTGGCTAGTGTTTGTAGATTGGCGTAACTCATCATTTACCCACAGTTTTAATTCTAGATCGTGAATGAGTGGTGTTTCTTCTTTATCTAGTAAATAGAGGTAAGGTCCAGTCGGTCCAAATGTACGGTAGCTTTTCCCTTTTAGCCATTGTCCTTCCAACAGTTGTACATCACGAGCAGACACATCATCAAAAATAACAAGTCCGGCTACATATTGATGAAGATTTTCGTCTGTTACTTCAACTGCATTCGAAATCTCTGTTCCAATCACTAATCCTAGTTCGATTTCATAGTCTAATAGTTGAACATGAGACGGACGAACAATCTCTGTGTATGCACCACATAATGAACTATCTGCTTTACTAAAGATCATGTTAAATGGAGGTCTGGATGCTTCAAGTCCTGATTCAGCACGGTGTGTAGAATAATTGGCACCTTGACACACAATTCTTGCTGGCTTCGTGACAGGGCTTAAAAGGGTTACATCATTTAATGAAACAGATTCACCCGTTCCTTGTTCTTTTAAGTTTCTTGCTTCTTCTACTCCTTCTTCTAAAAAATCCGCTAGTGTGCCATAAGAATCTTTTAAAACAAGAATTTGATCCCCTTCTACAACTCCCCATCTTTCTTCATTGCCTTTTTCAAATCTTACAATTTGTAATCCCATCTTTATTTCCCCTCTCCGTATCGTTTTTTTATTGAATAATAAATCTTAATTATAAGAATGACTATTGTATATGTTTTCTAAAATCCTTTTTACGCGCAGAATTAAATCTTCCATTTTTTCTCTCGCTAATTGCTCATCTCGAGCCATGATCGCATCATAAATCAATCGATGCCGATCTAGAACTTCAATTGTCGGCGTGTCATAAGGCGATTCTGGATATTCCTTAGCTACCTGTATTGTTTTTTCACGACTGATGATAAGTGCTTTACGTAACACTCGAATGGTATTCATCATGATATGGTTGTAGGAAGCTTGCAAGATACTTTCATGAAAATCAAAGTCTGCACTCGCCCAAGCTTTTTCATCACCAATTGATTGTTCAAGCCTTTGAAACGCGTTTGTTAGATTGTATAAATCTTGATCTGTTGCCCTTTTTGCTGCCAGTCCAGCAGCAACAGGCTCAAGACCTAATCTAACTTCTGTTAAATGCAATATTAAATCCGTATTGTTCTCGTCTTCAAGGACCCAAGTTAATACATCAATATCCCAAAATTGCCAATCCGAACGTGGTAGTACCGCCGTACCTGCTCTTTGATTTGACTTTATGAGTCCCATGGCTGATAAACTTTTAAGAGATTCGCGAACCACAGTACGGCTTACACCATATATTTCACTCAAATCTTCTACTTTTGGCAATATCTCACCAGGAATAATCTCACCAATTGCTATTTTTCTCCCTAACTCAGAGACTAATTGCTCGGTTCTATTTTTCTTAAAGGTAAATCCCCCCTATCCTCACTACGTAATAAGTGGAAATCACGTAAAGGAATCGCTTTCAATAACCCGGTTTTCAACACCAACTTTCAAACGCAATAAGTATTACTTATCTGAATAATACAATAAACCATATTTATTGCATAGTCAACATATTTTAAAGAAACTTCAGAAATTTCTGCAAAGGGTGGTCACTTCACACTCCCATTAAGTTAATGACGCATAAGGGGCATTTCACTTTCCGAAGAATAACTGATTTGCAACTTAACGCCCGAGCGTTCGCCATGATAGAATGCCCAATGGAGGCGGGATTTTCTTACAGTAATTGTGGTGGAATCGACGATTAAAAGCTTGTTTAGAATCATAATGTTCATCGGGTCTCCCGATTGCATTTTGACACGATAGAATCAAACAGTTTTTTCATAAATTCAAAATTAGTTGTCCCGATTTTTTAAGGCTATTGGTCGGTGACTGTGGTCATGCCCCACAAAATTTGACCATACTGTTTTTCGAGGAGTGTAGGATATGTATAAATTATTGTCCCATAATGATTTAGATGGTGTTGGATGTGGTATTTTAGCAAAGATTACTTTTGGAAAACAGGTCAAAGTGCGGTACAATTCCGTTTCCGGTTTGGATCGGGAAGTGGAATGGTTTTTGGAGAAAGATGATAAGGATACATTTTTGTTTATCACGGATTTGTCGGTAAAAGAGGAAAATGAGAAGAGACTTGATACGTTTTATCAGGATGGGGTTAGGTGCACCATAAAACTGCGCTGCACTTTAATGAGTACGAGCAGGGCCATGTCAAGGTGGAAGACGACGAAGGAAAATTAACTTCAGCGACTTCACTATTTTATGAATACCTAGTGACACAACAACTCATGGAACCATCGGACGCTATAGCTGAATTTGTCGAACTCGTCAGGCAGTATGATACATAGGAATGGGAGAAAAATGACAATCATCATGCGCAGCGGCTCAATACCCTCCTTTTCTGATAACAATTGAGGGATTTGAAGAAAAAATGATCAGTCGACTTCATTCAAACGAACATTTTCACTTCGATGGATTCAAAAAGAAAATACTGGATATGGAAGAAGGTAAAATCAAACGTTATATTCACCGGAAGAGGCGAGAACTCGTCCAGACGCAAGCGGGCGACCATTTTGCCGGAATCGTCTATGCGGAATCCTATCATTCAGAGCTTAACAGCCACTTACTCCCTAAGCTTATCTTCGGAAATTCTTCCTCGTATAAAAGGTGGGTTACAATCGTATTCCTTGCTGAAAGAGCTTTACCTTCAGAAAACAGATGAGCATCTACCAGCTTTTCTAGATCAATTTCTATGTTAATCAATTTTCATCAGCTACCCATTCATTCAACCATTCAATTTCCTCTTGCTGTAAATTCTGTTCTTCCTTCGTTTCACTATCTACTACATGGTGCCAATTTTCTTCAACCCATTCTAAGTGGGCTTCCCACTCACGCATTACTTTAACTGCCTTTTCTGTTTCTAATTGCTGTCTAGTTTTGAATGGTATTATTTTCGCCATACTTACCACCTCTTCCGATTTATTATGTTCCTTCTATAATAGAGGTTTCAACCGAAAGAATCAAAAAAGTCCAAACTATTTAGTCTGGACAATCTCGATATTACATCTAATTTTAGTTTCTTATATTTTTATTCCTTCTTTCAGTAACGCACCCGTTAGTTTAAGAAGAACAGCGACGCTATTTAACAATCGCGCCCTTTTGTTGAAGATAAACGTTCAATAATTAGATAAAAAGTGCCAAAATCTTTGGTATCCAAAATATAGGGATATAGAAATTATTAAACCTACAGCTATTGAAGAGGTAGCTAATACTATAACTTGCTAGTATTTATTTCTCCTTTTTTGTAGACTATCCTAAACACTGTGTTTAGTTTGAAAACTGTCATAAAAATAATTAATGTCGCACAAATACTTACTAATACAACTGCCATAACAACCCTCTTTCAATTCTGAATTCTCTAAAAAACCTTTATTAATGATCCTGCCCGTTAACTTAATACAATTATTTCAAATCCTCATCATTTACACAATACGTTTTTCCAGATAATGGACCGATTGTTGAACATAAGTTAAACAACACTCTTCAATTAACCTGCCCCGTTAGTTCAATAAGAAAAAAAGCTTTCTAAGAAGCCCCTGTTGTTCGACTAAAGTACCCGTTAGTTGAATAGCTGTCCTAATATGAACTAATCTACCCAAAGACTCTAAAGTAATTTAACTACTTTATTTTGGATATACTTTTTTAAACCGTTCGCATACAACTAACATATTTGGTGAGAATTCTTTATCGTATTCTTTTAATAATTCGGTAAAGAACTTTTCATGTGCATCCCACCAAAACCGATAATCCCCTTCACCTTCTGCTAAAGCGAATTCTTTTGTTACCTCATTCATCGGAACAACTTCAACAGATTGAATTTGAATGACTGCGACTGGTTCTTCCTCACCACTTAGAACAATATAATATTCACCAGCTTGAGGTATAGCTTCTTTTTCTAACTCGTAAAATACAAAACCTGAAGTTGTCGCTGTCTTTTTTCCCTCAACAACTAAATCAGCTAACCAATCAGCCGAAGCCCCAAATTGAAATGCATCTTTATATTCGGTCCCTTCCTTTTGATTTGCTACACAAAAATCATTCCAATATTGTTGTACCTTATCCATACATAACCATCCTTTAACAATATTTCTTTATTGAACTAAACTGCCCCTTTAGTTGAAGAAGAAAAGGGTGCTTAACCCCTAATTGAAGTTATCTTCTTAGACTAAACTGCCAGTTAGTAAAAATCCGCCTCTACTTGTTGTAGAAACGCACCCGTTATTTGAATATCGTACTTATTTTAAAGATGTTTTAAACACATAACTTACTTTGTCATAATTCATCCTATCTTCATAAAAACGGTGTGCATCTGTACGCTGTAACCCTGAGGATAGGGCAACACTTTCATACTTATTTTCTTTTGCCCATTCATGAACATATGTAAGTAATTTTTCACCGTATCCTTTTGATCGTATATTAATGTCCGTAACCAAGTCACAAACCCAAACAAATCTTCCATAATATAGTGTTGTCATTGGCTTAAACCCAGTAACCGCCACAATTTTATCATCTTCAAATAAAGCCAACATTTTATATCTATCTACTTCTTGTGCTTCCAGTACTAATTCAATATAAGTACTTTCATCAAGATGAGTTCGTAACTGCTTCATAATTGGGAATGCTTCAATAATCTCATTACGAAATTTAAGTTCTTTAATTGTTAAAGTATTCAAAGTTGAAACACCTTTTCGAATTTTATATAAATTAATCCTATCATATTTTCTTGTTGAACTAAACTGCGCCGTTTGTTTAATAAGTTGTTAACGCACAATTAGCTGACATTATATTGAAATGAGGAAGGCAAGTCTTACAGGTGTTACATGTCGGAGAAGCCTTTTAAGAAAAAGTATTAGATTATGAGCATGTCTAGTAATAAACAGATATAATCCGACCAGTGAAAGTATTATACCTACGTAAAATGGCCAAGGATTATCTTCTTTTTCTTTGTCAAAAGTAAAAAAGGTAACTATGCAAAAGATAAGAGTAATAACAGGAATAAAGCCATATCGGTCTCAAAATGTGAACGCAATTCCACCCATTATCAATCCTATAAGACCATAAGGATTTTGAGTTGTTTTTCTGCCTATGTATTCTTTGTCATCATCGGATAAGCCCTCGTTTCTATCCCCCCATATGTCGAAGACTTTCATTCTATTTAGGAATTCGATTGTTTTTTAAATGCCTTCATAAAACGCACCTGCTTTCCCGTTAATCCAGCCTCTATCATTTAATTGCGATCTTTCGCAATCTGGCCCGATTGTTGAACACAAGTTAAACAACACTCTTCAACTAACCCGCTTCGTTAGTTCAATAAGAAAAGCATTACTGTTATTTCACTAAAGCACACGTCAGTTGAGTAAAAAATTATAGTTTAAAATCGAATTACAATGTTTTCCTAAAGGAATAACACCATTTGTCATATTCTAATCTATCTTCATAAAATCGGTGTGCATCACTTCTTTGTAAACCTGACTCTAAAGCTACATACTCTGCCCCATTTTCAATAGCCCAATCATGTATGTACTTTAACAATTTCTCTCCATAACCAAATGACCGTTGAGACACATCAGTTACTAAATCATAAATGAAAATATGACGCTTATTATAAAAGTTAATTCTCCAACTTAATCCAACTAATGAAACTATTTCATCTTCAACGTACATTGCGAATAGCTTGTATCCATCTTTATTCATATCTTGAAGTAACTCTATGTATGTTTCTTCTGTTAAATCAGTTCTTAATTGTTTCATAATAGGAAAAGCATCTAACCACTGCTTGGTATTTGT
>NZ_JBXCJD010000030.1:0-22873 GCF_056786515.1 Sporosarcina sp. Y838
CACGGAAGTTAAGCTCTTCAGCGCCGATGGTAGTTGGGGGTTTCCCCCTGTGAGAGTAGGACGTCGCCGGTCTCAAAGTAAAGTCATTGCCTTCGGGTAATGACTTTTTTTATGTTTATATAGACCTTAACCGAAGGTTATATTGAACTAATTCAATGGAATGCGAGATAGGCGAGGGACAGTAGAGTTCGAGGAAGCGAAGGTAGGAGGATTGAAGCCTATGAGATACGTGAGAACCGGACGACGCCGATCTCAAAGTAAAGTCACTGCCTTCGGATAATGTTTTTTTATGTTTATATTAGATCGTCAGTTTATAATCCTAATGAGAGTGAAATAGATCATAGTTAGTTCTGGTAAAAAAATTCTATAAACCAGTTGAAATATCGTACTAGACATACTGTACCGTAGACTTAATAAATTGAGTATCTGTGTTACATAACTTCACAATCCTGAATCCTTGTAATTATGTTTAGTTCAGCTTACTCTTTAAACACAATCGAAAAAGGGGGTATGAATCTATGGATTCAGTCTATAACTTTTCAGTGAAAAAAACGAATGGTGAAATTCAAGCGTTGGAAGACTTTAGAGGAAAACCTTTAATTATTGTAAACACAGCGAGCAAATGTGGGTTTGCCAATCAGTTCAAAGAGTTACAAGAGATATATGAGGAAAACAAAGACCAAGGTCTCGTCATACTTGGCTTTCCATCGGATAACTTCAATGATCAAGAATTCGATGATATCGAGAAGACGATGGAGTTTTGTGAAATCAACTTTGGGGTAAACTTTCCAATGTTTGCTAAGATAGATGTGAAGGGTGAACATGCTGAACCACTATTTACATTTTTGACTTCTCAAAAAAAGGGGTTGTTATCAGAGGGCATCAAGTGGAATTTTACGAAGTTTCTTATTGACAGTGAGGGGAATGTAGTGGAAAGGTTTGCACCGCAAACTTCACCGCTAAAAATGAAGAAGTCCATTGCGAAAATTATTTAGCGAATAATAGCAATACTTTTACTTATCACCACTACCTTGACAGTCATTGCGACCGCTGATAACATTTTAATAATATTCAATTGAAACTAATAGGAGGTTTGTTGGTATGTGGGAAACAAAATTTGCACGTGAAGGGCTGACATTCGACGATGTGTTGCTAATACCGGGACCTTCAGACGTATTGCCCAAAGATGTATCACTTTCCGTTAGTCTAACCGATAAAGTAAAGTTAAATATTCCAGTTATCAGTGCGGGAATGGATACAGTAACGGAGTCTAAGATGGCAATTTCCATGGCCCGTCAAGGCGGACTTGGCATCATTCATAAAAACATGAGCATTGAAGAACAGGCTGAACAGGTAGTCACGGTAAAACGATCTGAAAATGGTGTAATTACAAATCCATTTTTCCTGTCACCTGAACACCAGGTTTTCGACGCTGAACATCTCATGAGCAAATATCGTATTTCTGGGGTTCCGATTGTAAACAATACCGAAGAATTAAAGCTTGTCGGCATACTGACAAACCGCGATCTACGTTTTATCCAAGACTACTCACTTGTCATTGATGATGTAATGACGAAAGAGAATCTTGTGACGGCTCCTGTAGGTACTACATTGGAAGATGCTGAAAAGATTTTGCAAAAATACAAAATTGAAAAGCTTCCGATTGTTGATGAAAATGGTATCCTCAAAGGTTTGATTACGATTAAGGATATTGAAAAAGTAATTGAATTCCCAAATGCAGCGAAAGACAAGCAGGGTAGGCTTCTGGTAGGTGCTGCAGTTGGCGTTACGACTGACACAATGCAACGTGTTGAAAAACTTGTGAATGCTGAAGTTGACGTAATCGTTATTGATACAGCACACGGACATTCGAAAGGTGTTCTGGATGTAGTTGCTCAGATTAGGTTAGAGTTCCCGGAACTTGATATTATCGCTGGAAACGTTGCAACAGTGGAAGCTACACGCGCGCTCTATGAAGCAGGCGCTGATGTTGTAAAAGTAGGTATTGGCCCAGGGTCGATTTGTACGACACGTGTTGTTGCCGGTGTCGGAGTTCCACAAATCACAGCCATCTATGAATGTGCTTCAGAAGCACGGAGGCAAGGAAAGACGATTATTGCTGATGGCGGGATTAAGTATTCAGGCGATATCGTTAAAGCACTAGCAGCAGGAGGACATGCTGTTATGCTTGGAAGTCTTCTTGCCGGTACGACAGAAAGTCCGGGAGACACTGAAATATTCCAAGGACGCCGTTTTAAAGTGTACCGTGGAATGGGTTCGATCGCCGCGATGGAAAAGGGATCAAAAGACCGATACTTCCAAGATGATGCGAAAAAACTTGTACCGGAAGGAATCGAAGGACGTATGCCTTATAAGGGTTCACTTTCAGATACAATTCATCAGTTAGTTGGTGGAATTCGTGCAGGCATGGGTTATTGCGGTACAAAAGATTTGCGTGATTTGCGTGAAAAAGCACAGTTTATCCGTATGACGGGTGCAGGCTTACGTGAAAGCCATCCACACCAAGTACAAATAACAAAAGAAGCTCCAAACTATTCACTTTGAGTTTTGAGTACAAATGAAGGAACTTCAGCACCTCTCCTGCGTCTACATATGAGCGGAAAGGTGCTTTTTCGGTTTAGTTCCCATGGAGTAGCATAAATATGATAAAATGGTTTTGGGGAAATAGCAACGACGGAGGTATTACGGTGAAACGAAAAATGAGACAATTGGTGGCATTCATGTTAATGCCGCTACTGCTACTAACGACACTCGGTACAGCTCCAGCTCAGGCAGAATCAGCACTTGGCATTTATGTCGACGGCGCAATTCTAATTGATGCGGAAAGTGGTAAAATACTTTATGAAGAAAATGCAGATACGCCACTTGGTATTGCAAGTATGACAAAGATGATGACTGAGTATATTCTTTTTGAAGCAATCGAGGAAGGTACAATAAGTTGGGATCAGGAATACAAAGTGAACGATTATACATATGCCGTTTCACAGGACCTCCGTCTCAGTAATGTACCGTTGCGGAGAGACGGCACATATACAATTCGAGAGCTGTATGAAGCGTTAGCGATTTATTCCGCGAATGCAGCTACAATTGCAATTGCTGAAACGATTGCGGGCACAGAAACTGAATTTCTGAAGCTGATGAATGCAAAAGCTAAAGAAATGGGTTTGAAAGATTATAAATTTGTCAATTCGACAGGCTTAAATAATAAAGACCTTCAAGGGATGCATCCGCAAGGGACGGGCAAAGAGGATGAAAACGTCATGCCCGCAAAGTCGGTTGCAAAGCTTGCCTATCAACTGCTAAAAGACTACCCAAAAGTGTTGGAGACGACGAAAATCAATTCGAAAGTATTCCGTGAAGGTACGTCCGATGCAACTAAAATGGACAACTGGAACTTCATGCTTCCAGGGTTTGTCTATGAATATGAAGGCGTCGATGGTTTGAAGACAGGTACGACCGACTTTGCAGGTCACAATTTCACTGGAACGGCAACACGTGACGGTAAACGAGTGATTGCAGTTGTTATGAAAGCGGTGGATGCAAAGGGAGAAGGTTCGTACAAAGCAAGATTCGATGCGACGCGTGCGCTGTTCGATTACGGTTTTGGCCAATTCTCTGAAGTGGAATTTGTTCCTGCGGGCTATCAATTCAAAGATGCAAAAACACTTGACGTCATCAAAGGGAAAGAAAAGACCGTTGCCATCGAGGTAAAGGAACCCATCAGCATGATGGTGAAAACAAGTGAAAAAGATTTGTTTGTACCTGAATTGGTAATCGATGAGTCCAAAATGAAGGACGGTGCACTCCAAGCACCAATCAAAAAAGGAACAGTTGTCGGTCATGTGAATCTCGTGAAAACAGAAGGCACTGATTACGGTTTCATAGATTCTGAAAATCCAGCAGCTGAAGTTGTGACGAAAGAAGCTGTTGAGAAGGCCGGCTGGTTCTCGCT
The DNA here is from genome assembly GCF_056786515.1 of Sporosarcina sp. Y838. Lineage (NCBI taxonomy): Bacteria > Bacillati > Bacillota > Bacilli > Caryophanales > Caryophanaceae > Sporosarcina > Sporosarcina sp. Y838. The sequence continues at coordinate 3,974 of NZ_JBXCJD010000030.1, forward strand.
TACAATGAGTGCGATTGGCGATTTCTTTGTAAGTATATGGGATGGTGCAATCGGATTTATAAAAGGTTTATTTAAATAAAAGATTAGGCGGGGAATCCTTAATTGGATTCCTCGCCTTTTTTAATGGACCATGCACGCATGAGGTTTTCGATTCCTAGTTTGATGGCATCCGTTGAAAGACCACCGAATCCAAGGAGAAAGGAAGGTTCACCTGCCACTGGTGCTGTCCTGTAGTCATTTAAACCATACACCCGGATACTATTTTCTAGGGCTATCTCTGATAAAGCCTTTTCATCTTTGGACATATGAACGGTAAGTATGATATGCATGCCTGCTTCATCGCCTGAAAATGAAACGTAAGGAGCATAGGGAAGAAGCGCTTCCGTTAATCCTGAAAGTTTACGTCTATATATTTTGCGCATTCGGTTCAGATGACGTGAAAAGTGTCCACCAGCCATGAAACGGGCGAGGATATGCTGATCAAGCCGCGGTACAGTAGCGGAGTAGTGGATAAATGCTTTTTCATATCGATTGAGTAACAGTGGGGGTAGCACCATATATGCAATCCGCAGAGATGGCATCAGTGATTTAGAAAACGTGCTCAAATAGATGACGTTGCCACCTTTATCCATACCTTGCAAAGAAGGGATTGGTCGTCCCGTATATCGGAACTCACTGTCATAATCATCTTCAATAATAAAATGGTTGTCATCCGATGAAGCCCAGTTCAGCAAGGCTGTCCTACGTGCCGCTGAGAGGATAATACCTGTAGGGAATTGATGTGAGGGAGTGACATATGCTATGGACGCTCCTGAGTCCTGTAGGGACCCTACATCCATCCCTTCTTCATCGACTGCAATTGGAATTGCTTCTCGGTAGTTGTGGAAAAAAACATGGTGAGTCAACGGATAGCCGGGATCTTCAATTGCGTACGTCGCTTCTGTCCCAAGGATCCGAATAACAAGCGGCATGAGCTGTTCTGTCCCGGATCCGATGATGATTTGCGCTGCAGTGCAGTCAACACCGCGCGAATGATACAAATAGCGTGCAATCTCTTGTCGAAGCTCCAAATCCCCGTGAGGGTGCCCAAGAAGAAGGAGATCACTGGACGATTCATCGATAACATCTTTTGCGTACTTCCTCCACTGTGAAAAAGGGAATGACCCCGTGTCGATTTTACCCGGAGAGAAGTCAAAAGTTACATCTTCAATCTTCTTGGCAAGTGCTTCCTCTGAAGGTTCAACCGGTTGGACGTAAGCAAGCTCTTCAATTTCCTGTACATAAAAGCCTTTTCGAGGTTTTGATGAAATAAACCCTTCCGCTGCGAGCTGTGCATAGGCAAGTTCAATCGTTGTCTGACTTACAGATAGAAAATCACCAAGCTTACGTTTGGAAGGAAGTTTCATACCGACCGGTAATTTACCATCTGTTATGTCCTGTCGAATCTGATTATAAATTTGCTCATATAACGGGGTTTCCGTACTTTTCTCTAATTTGATTAATAACATTTCCACAACAATCACTCCAACTGACCCCTCTAATTTGTTTGAGACTGGGGGTTTCAATAAGGTCATATTACATTATACTGAACAATAAGAAAAGAAGTTGCGCCTGTTAAGAGGCGACAATAAAAAAAGGGGAAATGAACATGAACTTTAAATATGGCGGCGTCATAATGGATGTCATTAATGCAGAGCAGGCAAAAATAGCAGAGGCGGCGGGTGCAATCGCAGTAATGGCACTTGAACGTGTCCCTTCCGATATTAGAAAAGCGGGCGGTGTTGCGCGCATGGCGGATCCACGCATCATCACGGACGTACAAGGCGCTGTTTCGATTCCGGTCATGGCGAAGGCGCGTATCGGACATATTTCAGAAGCACGTGTTCTAGAAGCATTGGGTGTTGATTACATTGACGAAAGTGAAGTACTTACGCCAGCTGATGAAGAATTCCACTTGTTGAAGAGTGCTTACAACGTACCATTCGTCTGCGGAGCACGTGATTTAGGAGAAGCGGCACGGCGACTTGGAGAAGGCGCTAAAATGCTTCGTACGAAAGGCGAACCGGGAACAGGAAATATCGTTGAGGCAGTACGTCACCTTCGTATGGTCCATGCACAAGTGACGAGACTCGTTCATATGAACGAAGATGAAGTCATGACGGAAGCTCGCAATCTTGGTGCACCGTATGACATTCTACTTGCGATTAAAAAGCACGGACGTCTTCCTGTGACAAACTATGCTGCTGGTGGCGTGGCGACACCAGCGGATGCTGCACTCATGATGGAGCTTGGCGCAGACGGCGTATTCGTAGGTTCGGGTATCTTTAAGTCAGAGAACCCTGAGAAATTTGCACGTGCCATTGTAAAAGCAACTGAAAACTTTAAAGACTACAAACTGATTGGTGAACTATCCAAAGACATCGGCGAACCGATGAAAGGTTTGGAAATTGGTACGCTTCAAGCAGAAGAGCGTATGTCTGAGCGTGGTTGGTAATAAATAAAACTGTATTGTAAATTGAAGAGGGTAATATGTTCAGTATATGAGCATATTATCTTCTTCTTTTTTTATTTTTAAGAGCCTTTTTGCGACCGAATTTTATTACTTGCGTCTAAGTATATAAGTTGAGTTATAGAATTTCTTAAAATAAGTTTTTCCACATATCTAGTAGGAAGAGGGGAGATGGAAATCCGTGAATATCCAAGAAACTGTAGCATTATGGTATGACGATTATGGTGAAGCTATATTTACATACATCTTGATGATGGTGAAAGACTATCAGCACGCGGAAGATTTAACACAGGAAACATTTATGAAAGCTTATCGAAAGTATTCAACTTTTTTACATCAATCGAGTGTGAAAACATGGTTATTTAGCATTGCTCAAAATACCACGAAAGATTACTTGCGTAAAAAGAATCCGTTGCGACACTATTTGGATCTATCATTGAATGATCGTGATTTAGCACCTTTACCGCATGAATTGATGGAAATGGACGAACAGGAAGTAGTCTTGACTTATGCCTTACAAAAATTGAAACCGTCTTACAGGCAAGTGATCGTTCTGCGTAAGCTAAAAGAGTTTTCGACGAAAGAAACGGCTGAAATTTTGGGTTGGTCAAATAGTAAAGTGAAAAGCACATTACAACGAGGTTTACAGGAATTAAAATCCAAGCTGATAGAAGGGGGATATGACTATGAAGCACTCATTCGATGATGAGCTAAATAACTCTTTTGATAAACTAAATCAAAACCTTCGTATGAAGCCGGAGTATCAAGAACAACTGCGAAAGCGTATTTTGCTCGAGAGTAAAATGGCTATAAAGAAAAAACCATCCAACAAAAAGATTTTGCTTTCAGTGGCCGTCGCTCTTCTATTATTATTGGCAAGTTCACCATTGTATTCCTCAACAATGGCCTCTTTGGCAGCGAAAATCTTACCCCTTCAAATCCCGGTGGGCGACACTTCAGCTGTCGATTCGCTCCATTCAAAGATTATGGAGATTCTTGAACGATCGGGGTATGAGGCATCATCCGTTGGTTCAAGGCCAAATCCTTATACAATTGAAATCGTATTGATGAAAGGTGAAGACAGTCTGGTAACAATGAAGAAAGTGCTGGTACCTCAACTTGAGCAGGTTTTATATGACCTAGGCATCGATCAATATCAATTAAACATTACTCAAATTAAAGGTAGTGAAGAGTTACCGGAAAAACATCATAAAATGAGTCAGCTAATGGACAATGTAGGTGCTGTTATTCGCGATGCATTCGTAACTTACGGTTACCCCGAATTGGCTGAACAAGTTACATACGGCACTACAGAAGAATTTTCTTCATACACAATTGAAATCGATATGCCAGATCATGTGAAGGAAGCGGAGGCAATCCAAAACTTCGTTATCGAGGAAATTGATGAAGATGAATTAGACATTAAGGATGTTAAATTACGTTATTACAATGCAACACATCGTAGCCAAGATAATCGCTGGTCATATATTGCAAGCAATATTCATGCAGCGTTAGCCGGCAAGTCCATTTACAATGTGACGGGAATCAGCTATAAGGTAAAAGACGGCATGACAGATATTTGGATTAAAACAGCATTACCAGAAAATCCAGACGAACAAATTATTTTAGAAATTGAGGCAGCCCTTCAGACGTATTTAGCATCAAAAGAAATTAAGGATACGCTTAAAAGCGACAACTACACGATTCAATTAGTGAATAAAGAGAAAATCATCTTATTACAGGTTACAAATGTATCTAGAGAGTAGTTGAGATAGGGTCGTTGTAATAGCCACCTTCGTTAAAAGGGGATGGTCTCGTTATACTTGAAAGGAATGATTAGAATGGAACGCTTAAAAGTTTTTGATGAAAACTATATCTACTTGAGAGATGAAAGTAGAGATAATGTACATCGCGATGGATTATGGCATGAAACGTTCCATTGCTGGCTACTGGACCAAAAGTTTGTTTATATTCAAAAAAGGAGTAACGTGAAAAAGGATTTTCCTGGTTTGTTCGACATTACTGCCGCAGGGCATATCCTTTCAACCGAAACAGTGGCAGACGGTGTCCGGGAAGTGGAAGAGGAACTGGGCATTGATGTTGATTTATCGAAGCTGTATTCAAAAGGCGTCGTTCAAGATCGCATCGAACTGTCAAACTTTATTGATCATGAGTTTACGAACATCTTTCTGTATAAATCCACCTTGAGGGCAAGCGATTTTTCTTTGCAATTGGAAGAAGTTGAAAGTATCCATGTCGTGGAGAGGCGAGCCTTGATTCAACTATTCTTGTCAGAAGTCACGGCAGTGAACTGCAGTAATATCCATGACGGGACGTCGGTAGTAATCAGTCTGAATGATTTTGTCCCCCATGAAACCAGCTATTTTGAGCAAGTTGCATTATTCCTTGTGTGATTAAAGAAGACAGTGAATACATCCTTATCTGAATGACTTGCCAAAAAATCAGCCATGTAGTAAAGTTGTTATAATTTCAAACACGAGACGATGATGGGAATTAATAACAAGAATGTTCTTTTGCAGAGAGCCGGCGGTTGGTGCAAGCCGGTATAGACACTTGTGAATCCGTCCCTGAGTAGCTGGGCTGAACCATTTAGTAGGCCTGAGCCGGCAATTGAGCCGTTATTTCAATGGAGTGGATTGGACTCTTGTCCAGTCAATTTGGGTGGTAACGCGGGTAGTTCTCGTCCCTTTTATAGGGATTCGAGGGCTTTTTTTGTTGTCTGGCTCCAAGACTCCAGGTGAACACGCTGTTTTCTTCACCTACCTACCATCCTCGTCTGAAAAAAAAAGGAGGAAATAGCCATGTTAGATATTAAAAAAGTACGAGCAAATTTCGACGAAGTGAAAGAGAAGCTATCTAAACGCGGGGAAGATATTTCCCAACTTGATAAATTTCAAGATCTCGATGAAAAACGTAGAAAACTGATTGCAAACGTTGAAACTTTGAAAGCAGAGCGCAATGAAGTATCTAAAAAGGTAGCTGAAATGAAGCGCAATAAAGAAAATGCAGATGATGTTATTAAGCGGACGCGTGAAGTCGGGGATGAAATCAAAAAACTCGATGAAGAACTACATGTGGTGGAAGAAGAATTGGATTACATCATGATGCGTATTCCTAATATCCCGCATGACAGCGTACCTGTCGGCGATAGCGAAGACGATAACGTAGAAGTGCGTACGTGGGGTGAAAAACCTGACTTCAAATTCGAGCCGAAGCCCCACTGGGAACTAGGAACGGATTTAAATCTTCTCGACTTTGAACGTGCTGCAAAAGTAACGGGAAGCCGTTTCGTTTTCTATCGAGGGTTGGGAGCACGTCTAGAGCGCGCATTGATTAACTTCATGCTTGACCTCCATATCGAAGAACATGGTTATGAAGAAATGCTACCTCCTTATTTGGTAAACCGTACAAGCTTAACGGGTACTGGACAGCTACCCAAATTTGAAGAAGACGCGTTTTTGGTCAATGAAGAGGATTACTTCCTCATTCCGACTTCTGAAGTACCTGTCACGAACTTCCACCGTGATGAAATTCTAAATGCAGCGCAATTACCAGTCGCATTTGCTGCATATAGCACAAACTTCCGTTCAGAAGCGGGATCAGCTGGTCGAGATACACGCGGTTTAATCCGTCAGCATCAGTTCAACAAGGTCGAGCTTGTTCGTTTTGTGAAACCGGAAGATTCTTATGATGAACTTGAAAAGCTGACAGGTCATGCAGAAAAAGTATTACAATTATTGAAATTGCCGTATCGTGCCTTGAAAATGTGTACAGCCGATCTAGGATTTACAGCTGCTAAAAAGTATGACTTAGAAGTATGGATTCCTACACAAAACTTGTACCGTGAAATCTCATCTTGTTCTAACTTTGAAGATTTCCAAGCGCGTCGTGCAAATATTCGTTTCCGCCGTGAAGTGGGTGCGAAACCCGAATACGTTCATACATTGAATGGTAGTGGGCTGGCAATAGGACGGACTGTGGCGGCCATTCTTGAAAACTATCAACAAGAAGACGGTTCTGTCATTATTCCCGAAGTTCTACGTCCCTATATGGGTGGGAAAGAAGTCATTACATTGTAAAAAAAAGAAATCGTGCAAGGCGTCATTCGACGTCCTGCACGATTTCTTTTTTCAATCTCTTTTTCCGTTCACGAATCGCCCTGAAAAATGCCGTCAACATCTCTCCGCACTCGTCCGCCAGCACGCCTTCAACCACATCACATTCATGATTAAATCGAGGGTCGTTCAATAAGCGATACAACGAGTCAACGCAGCCACCTTTCGGATCACGGGCACCGTAGACAACGCGCGGGATTCGGGACTGCAAAATCGCACCTGCACACATCGGGCATGGCTCAAGTGTCACGTACAATGTTGTATCTTCAAGCCGCCAACTGCCGATTTCGCTACAGGCATCCTGAATGGCGGACAACTCCGCATGCGTGACAGCGTTTTGGGTGGTTTCCCGTAAATTATGTGCCCGTGCAATCACTTTATCGTCATGAACGATGATTGCGCCGATAGGTACTTCTCCAAGCGCTTGTGCTTTCATCGCTTCGTCAATCGCCATCTGCATGTATAGCTGGTCTTTTTTAAAGGTAGTCAAAGTCATCTCTCCTTGCAAACATTGTAGCATTTTATAGATGAATGTAGGTCGGCTTTCTAAACAGCCGCTTTCGCTTTTCGATTGTCTAGCTACAGCGGCCAGATGCTCGGGTCATAAGTCAGCCCAGCTGCGCGGTAAAAGGCACCGCTTCACTGTTCCGACTTATGCCTGTCGCATCTAAGCGTCCGCTTCCGCTTTTCGATTGTCTAGCTACAGCGTCCAGATGCTCGGGTCATAAGTCAGCCCAGCTGCGCGGTAAAAGGCACCGCTTCACTGTTCCGACTTATGCCTGTCGCATCTAAGCGTCCGCTTTCGCATTTCAATTGTTCCACGTGGAATAATTTTGTTGGGCAATTAAGATAATTGTGCAATCTATATTTCATTTCAGTCGTGTGATAAAATGAAGAGCATTACATAATTACGACGTAAGGAGGACTTCTGATGTCTGTTCCGTTCATAGCAGTCGAAGGCCCGATTGGGGTTGGGAAAACATCACTTTCCAAAGCCATCGCTGATACGCAACAATTTCATCAACTAAAAGAAATTGTGGATGAAAATCCATTTTTAAATAAATTTTACGATAACATCGAGGAATGGAGTTTCCAGACTGAAATGTTTTTTCTATGTAATCGATACAAACAGCTCAGTGATACAAATAAAGAACTATTGATTGAACAGAAGCCGGTTGTTGCGGATTATCATATTTTTAAAAACTTAATTTTTGCGAAAAGAACACTAAGTCCTGGAGAGTATGTGAAGTACGAGGAAATTTATATGATTTTGACGAAGGACATGCCTATTCCTAACATCATCGTTTATTTACATGCGAGTCTAGATACACTGATGAAACGGATTTCACTGCGTGGTCGCGATTTTGAGAAAAATATGGATCCTGCTTATTTACAGCAGCTCGCAGAAGATTACGAAGCGTTTATCACATACTTTGAAATAGCGCATCCTGAAATTCCCGTTCTTAGGTTCAATGGGGATCATCTAGATTTCGTTAATAACGAAAAGGATTTACAATTCATACTAGACACTGTTGATGCAACGATACAAAAAGGAGACAAATTGAATGAACTTACGTGAAAAGTACGGCATCCCTCAAAACGCTGTTATAACAATCGCAGGGACAGTCGGCGTTGGAAAATCTACAATGACACAGGCACTTGCAGAAGCGCTCAAATTCAGAACATCATTTGAAAATGTCGATCAGAATCCATATCTCGACCTTTTTTACAATGACTTTGAAAAGTGGAGCTTCCATCTACAAATTTATTTCTTGGCAGAACGTTTTAAAGAGCAGAAACGGATTTTTGAATACGGCGGTGGCTTTATCCAAGACCGTTCAATTTATGAAGATACAGGAATTTTTGCGAAGATGCATATGGAAAAAGGGACGATGAATCCAGTCGATTATGATACATACACCAATTTGTTTGAAGCGATGGTCATGACGCCTTACTTCCCACACCCTGATTTGCTCATTTACCTGGAAGGGCCATTGGATGGCATTATTGCGCGAGTCAAAGAGCGAGGACGCCAAATGGAACAGCAGACGCCAATTGCATACTGGGAGGAAATGTACGGGCGTTACGAGAATTGGATAAATTCGTTCAACGCTTGTCCCGTATTGCGCCTTGATATTAATGATTATGACCTTGTTGCTAATCCACTAGAAGTGGAGACAATTATAGAACGAATCGGTCATGCACTTGAGCAGACAGCACTTTTGAAGAAATGAACAATATTGTAACGAAGCAGCCTTTTACATAGGCTGTTTTTTTTTGACTAGACTTCGGGTTTCTTTCGCTTTTATAATCTCACAAGTTAGATTCAATTCGAATACGATGTAATGTTTACACCTACAAAATTTGTTGTTGAACACCTCTTTCAAATACAAGGATGCGGACAACTTTGATTGTAACTGCGATGGAAAGGAGCGATTGAGAAATGAACCCAAATTCCGACAGACTAGTTAATATGGCTGGTAAAGGTGAACGCTATTCGCAATATACAGCACCGGTCAGATATATTCTCAATAATAAAGACGATTTATATGGTCGAAGTTGCATAAGTAAGGGGGAGTTCGATTTTATCAGTATGAATCGTCTTCTTTGGATGGAGCATGTCAACTGGACGAGGATGACGATTATTAGTATTGTTTTCGACTTACCGGATTTACAGTTTGTCCAAGAACGTCTTTTGCAAAATGCAACCGATTTGGGGAATTGTTTACGGCCCTTTTATGGCGATAAAATCGCAGACAGATACACAGAGCTTATTAAAGAACATTTAGTACTAGCTGCTGAATTAGTAACAGCAGCAACAAAAGGGGATGCGAAAACAGCGGGAGAAAAAGAGAGGCAATGGTATCGTAATGCCGATGACATTGCCGATTTTTTAAGTAGCATTAATCCGTATTTGGTGAGGGAAGAAGTTAGAAGTATGTTTTATACACATTTGGCTTTAACGAAAGTTGAGGCGGTTAGCATGATTCAAAAAGAATTTAAGGCTGATATAGAAGTATTTGATACAATCGAAGCGCAAGCACTAGAAATGTCAGATATGATTGCAAATGCCATTGTTAGACAATTCCCATATCAATTTTGATGAAAAAAGGGCGCATCATCTATATTAGATGATGCGCCAACCATTAAATTGACAATATAGCAGACTTCAGAAAAAATTCAGCATACAGTTCTTTTAATATCTTCGTCTCGTCTGCTTTATGAACGCCAAAGACAAGGCTGACTTCAGAAGAACCTTGGTTGATCATTTGAATACTGGCACCTGTACGTGCGATTGCGGAGGCAGCACGGGCGGCAAGTCCAGTGGAATGTCGCATTCCTTCTCCCACGAGGACGATCATAGAGTAATTGGAATGCATATGTACATGATCTGCTTTCAGTTCCTCTTTCACTCGACGTACAATCCGCTCTTCTTTAGCCGCGTTGAGAAATTTACTACGAATGATGACCGACAAGTTGTCGATACCCGATGGCGTATGTTCAAACGGAATTTCTTCTTCCTCTAGAATTTGCAGTAACTTCCGTCCGAAACCAATCTCTTGGTTCATTAAATACTTATCAACGAAGAGTGTTGAGAATCCACTGTCTGCAGCAATGCCGATTACTGGCTTCGCAAAGTAGTTTCTCTCATTGACAATAAGTGTACCGGGAGCTTCTGGATTATTGGTGTTTTTAATGCATACAGGAACAGAGCGGCTGAATGCGGGCATAAGCGCTTCATCGTGGAAAACAGAGAATCCAGCATAGGCCAATTCCCGCATTTCACGGTAGGTCATTTTTTCGATGCCGACAGGGTTATCTACGACGTTCGGGTTGGCTGCAAAGACTGAATCGACGTCCGTAAAATTTTCATACAGCTCGGCTTGTGTCGCGGCCGCTAATAAGGACCCTGTAATATCCGACCCGCCTCTGTTGAAAGTACGAAGTGTGCCTTCTTTTGTGTAGCCAAAAAAGCCTGGGAAAACAATAATGCCTGGTTTATCTCGTAATTGTACTAGACGATCATCGCCTTCGGGCAGCGCACGTACCCGCTCAGGCCGTTCGTTCACAAGTAGACCGGCCTCTTTTGGACAAACATAGTGTGCATCCAATCCAATATGTGCAAAATAGGCTGCAATCAGCTTCGCATTGTTATCTTCTCCTGATGCTTTCAAGCAATCCATAAATAGGTTAGTGTCATTTTTATCGTTATTTAGACGTTCCCGCAAGTCATTTTCGATGACAGAGATAATTTCCATTGAAAGACCTAGTCCAGTGGCAATCTGTTCGTATCGTTCTACTACTTCTGCCAATTCATTCTGTGTGTCTTCTTCCTTAAGAGCCTTTTCAGCAAGTTGAATAAGTAAGTCTGTTACTTTTTCATCTGTGCTGAAGCGTTTGCCCGGTGCTGAGACAACAATGACTTTCCGGGACGGATCAGCAGAAACGATTTGTGCGACTTTTTTTATTTGGTCGGCAGACGCAACTGACGTTCCACCAAATTTACAGACTTTCATATTCATCAAATCCAATCTATTATATAATGGGTTAATTCTATCAATTTAGTGACTTTATCATAAATGGGTTGTTAATGTCCGAATATTTCACTATAATGTCCTTATGCAAAGAACAATTGTTTTTTCATAGTGTACATACAGTTAGGGGAATCGTCAAATGAAAAATGAAATTAACATTGGACTATTAGGATTCGGAGTTGTAGGGAGCGGAGTGGCCAAAATTTTGCTGGGGCATCAAAAAGACTTGCAACATAAACTCGGCGTAACTGTGAAAATTAAGAAAGTTCTCGTGAAAAACTTATTTAAAGAAAGGGATACGATGCTCTCTTCAGATGTATTTACTACAGATCTGGATGAAGTAATCGGTGATCCCTCTATTGATATAATAGTTGAAGTGATGGGCGGCACCTTTGAAGCGAAAGAGGCGATTGAACGCTCTCTCAGGGGTGGAAAAGGTGTTGTAACGGCAAACAAAGATGTCATGGCTGAATCGGGACTTGAGTTATTGAAGTTGGCTGATGAAAATAAGTGTGACTTATTTTACGAAGCGAGTGTCGGCGGTGGGATTCCGTTAATCCGTACTCTCGAGGACGGGCTAGCTTCAGATCGGATACGTGCATTGACGGGTATTGTGAACGGGACTACAAACTTCATATTGACGAAAATGAAGCATGAAAAAATGTCGTATGAAGATGCATTGGCAGAGGCGACGGCACTTGGTTTTGCAGAAGCGGATCCATCAGCGGATGTAGATGGAATTGATGCGGCGCGTAAAATGGTCATTTTGGCGTCGCTGTCATTCTCCACAGATGTCCGGCTGGAAGATGTATTTGTCCGAGGGCTGAAGGAAATCAGAGAAGGCGATTTAGAACTCGCGGAGCAGTTTGGCTATACAGTTAAACTGGCGGGATCAGCCAAAAAGAATGAAGATGGTGTTGAAATAGCGGTTGAACCCGTATTTTTCCCGAATTCTCATCCCTTGGCATCGGTAAACAATGAATTCAATGCGGTATATGTATACGGGGACGCGGTTGGAGAGACGATGTTTTACGGACCTGGCGCAGGGTCTTTGCCGACTGCAACTTCTGTAACAGGAGATATTATCGCAGCGTGCCGAAATTTACTCTTAGGTGTAAATGGCAAAAGGTTGCACGCACCACAGTATGAACGACAAGTGAAAAGCGACAGTGCTAAATTCGCACGTTACTTCCATCGTATTCTTGTGAAAGACGAAATAGGTGTTCTGACCAATTTGACGTCCATATACAGCAAGCATGGTGCGAGTTTAGCGACAGTCGTTCAGCATTCTGACAAAAAAGAAGCGAACGCAAACCTTATCTTCATCACACACCAAATTTCGCGCCAACAACATCTTGATATTGTAAACGAATTGAATGAAACACCTAATGTGATCGGCGTAATGAGCCATTACCGGGTAGAGGGGGAAGAATGATGAAAAGATGGAATGGATTAATCGCAGAGTATAAAGAATGGTTACCGGTGACGGAGAATACGCCTGAGCTGACGTTGCAAGAAGGAAATACTCCTCTCATTCATATGAAGAATTTATCCGAACAATGGGGAATTAACCTATACGTGAAAACGGAAGGGACGAATCCAACAGGTTCTTTTAAAGATCGCGGTATGGTCATGGCAGTCGCAAAAGCGAAAGAAGAAGGGAAAAAGGTTCTAATTTGTGCATCGACAGGCAATACATCTGCATCGGCGGCGGCATACGGCGCGCGTGCTGGAATGCGGACAATTGTTGTTATTCCAGAAGGTAGAATCGCTCTTGGTAAACTTGCACAGGCAAAAATGTATGGAGCAGAAATTGTAGAAATCGAAGGGAACTTTGATGATGCGCTTAATATGGTCCGTGCGGCAGGTGAGGGAGATGTTGCACTGGTAAACTCGGTTAACCCTTATCGTTTAGAAGGTCAAAAAACCATTGCGTTTGAAACGATAGAGCAACTTGGGAAAGTACCGGATATTTTTGCGCTTCCGGTTGGAAATGCAGGTAATATTTCTGCGGCGTGGAAAGGATTTAAAGAATATGCAGATAAGAAAGGAACTGCGAAGCCGGTTCTTCTTGGTGTACAAGCCGATGGAGCCGCACCGATTGTTTATAATCGCGTATTCGAAAATCCTGAAACGGTTGCGACTGCAATTCGGATTGGTAATCCGGCGAGTTGGGAACTGGCCAATGCTGCATTATCAGAATCAAATGGAACTGTTCTCGCTGTAACGGATGAGGAAATCTTGGAAGCATACAGTTTAATTGCCTCTTCAGAAGGTATATTTGCAGAACCCGGTTCATGTGCTTCAATCGCGGGTGTTAAAAAGCAAGTAGAAAATGGCTTGCTGAAGAAAGGTTCAACTGTAGTCGCGATATTGACGGGTAATGGTTTAAAAGATCCGGAGACAGCGATTGAAGTAAATAAAGAAAAGCCAATGATGACTCGTGAACAATTTGATGCGTTTCTTAGTGGGTTGAAAGCGGGGAAAGCATAATGGGAGGATCCAGTTTTTCCGTCGTAGTTCCCTCATCGACGGCAAACCTTGGTCCTGGCTTTGACAGTATCGGGCTTGCACTAGATCTTTATATGACTATTGATGTAACGCCTGCAGAGGCTTGGAAAGTTATCTATGAAGATGACGGTTTTGAGGGTTTATCGACCGGAGAAGATAATTTGATTGTCAAGACTGTTACAGATATAGCTGAGCGCAATAGACACAAGGCACCCGCTTCTTTGCTAATCGTTCGTTCGGACATTCCGCTTGGCAAAGGACTTGGAAGCAGTGCAACGGCAATTGCGGCAGGCATTGAAATTGCAAATCAACTACTGAAGTTGAATCTTACAGCCAAGGAAAAGGTATTGCTGGGAAGTGAGTATGAAGGGCATGCGGATAATATTTCGGCTGCACTTCTAGGAGGAGTGACGATTTCCTACTTTGATGGTGTAGAAATAGACACTATTCATATTCGTGAACCGCAAATGGGGGCTGTAATTCTTGTACCGCCTGAAGCTCTACTAACGGAAGCCTCCAGGGGGCTATTGCCAAAAGAGTTATCATATTCGGAAGCGGTGCTCGGCAGTGCAGCTGGAAATGTGCTTTCCGCGGCAATTGTACATGGAGATTGGAAGACTGTAGGACGCATGATGGAAAAGGACATCTTCCACGAGCCATATCGGAAGGAATTGTTCCCAGAGTTTGAACGAATTCGTGAAAGCTGCCGGGAGTATGGTGCGTATGGCATGACAATCAGTGGTGCGGGTCCCTCGTTATTTGTAATGGTGGAACAAGGTCGAGAGCATGAACTAGCTAAACAATTGGCGAGCGATTTTTCTTACTATAACTGTATTGCTGTCAGACCATCTGTTACAGGTGCTGTGATTAATTGAATAGATATCAAAAAAGAAGCGGGCCCGTTTAAGGGCTTCGCTTCTTGAGGTTTAACTGATAAAATCGGCAAAAAAAAATTCGTTATCTGCTAACGAATTAGACTTCAAGCATATGTAGTTTGTTGAAAAAATGGAGGAGGTAGAGGGATTCGAACCCCCGCGGGATTTGACTCCCCTGTCGGTTTTCAAGACCGATCCCTTCAGCCGAGCTTGGGTATACCTCCGTATCAACAATTCATAATTTATCACGTATGAATTAGAGTGTCAACAGTTTTCGACGAAATAGAATAAATTTGTTTTTGAATTGATTTTTTTGCTTATGGGATGTATACTTAGAAATGCCGTGCTAGGTGGGGAGATAGCGGTGTCCTGTAACTTGCAATCCGCTCTAGCAAGACTGAATCCCTTCCCGAGGCTGTCCGTATTGTAGGGTCTGCCTCTTGCACGCAGTGTTGACGTTTGGGTCCCGCGCAATGGGAACCTATGAATCATGTCAGGTCCGGAAGGAAGCAGCATTAAGTAGAATTTCTCATGTGCCGCGGGGTCGCCTAGACCGAGCTGGCGACAGGAGTAACGCTTATGTGCGGCTGTCGAAGGAAGGTGCACGGCTTTAAATTTATAATCCAACTCGTCCATTTCTATGGGCGAGTTTTTTGTTGCGTATAAAGCTAAAAAGCTCTCGTATTACGGATTACTATTTCTGTGAAAAGATATAGTTCAATCCCTCCTCGTTAGTCTAAAGTCTACAATGGAGTGTATTGAGTAAGCTCAATACACAGTTTGGGTGCAATCATACCGAGGTGTGATTGCATAAGAGATTCACGTATGTATTTGTGCTATACTAGATACACTAGCGCATTGCGTCAAAAGGAGAGGAAACTGTTGGTGTATCAAGCTTTTTATCGTGTATATCGGCCTCAATCTTTTGCTGAGATGTCCGGACAGCAACATGTGAAACAGACACTTCAGAATGCCCTCCTTCATAATAAAACGACACATGCATATCTTTTCTCAGGTCCGCGGGGTACAGGGAAGACCAGTGCGGCGAAAATTTTTGCAAAAGCATTAAATTGTGAAAATGGACCGGCGAAAGAACCGTGCAACGAATGCTCGACATGTCTCAGTATTACAGAAGGATCTAATACAGATGTCATCGAATTTGATGCGGCGTCGAACTCGCGTGTTGAAGAAATGCGGGACATTATTGAAAAAGTACGATTTGCCCCATCGAATGCCCGTTTTAAAGTGTATATTATCGATGAAGTGCATATGTTATCAAATTCAGCATTTAATGCTCTTTTGAAAACATTAGAAGAGCCACCGTCTCATGTTGTATTCATCTTAGCGACTACAGAACCGCATAAATTGCCTCTGACTATTATTTCGCGATGTCAACGCTTTGATTTTAAACCGATAACCTCTAATGATATTGTGGACCGAATGAAAACGGTTCTTGCAGATGCGGGAATCGAGTCCGATGAAGGTGCTTTGAAAGTAATTGCACAGGCGGCTTCGGGTGGAATGCGGGATGCGCTCAGTATGCTCGACCAAGTAGTGTCCTTCAGTGGAGAAAGAATAACTGCTGATGATGCACTACTTGTAACGGGTTCGATTGGTGAAGATATTTTTCATCAGCTAGCAGATGCATTACATAGCAAAGATGCTGGAGCGGTCCTATCATTGCTAGATCGACTTATTGCCGAAGGAAAAGATGTTTCTAGGCTTGCGGAAGATCTAATCACTTTTTTTCGAGACCTTCTACTTCTTAGAACAGCACCGGATTTAAAGGATTTACTTGAGCTTATACCTGGCGATGATCGTTTTGTAGAAATGGCGAAACGATTTGAGTTGGATACGCTATATTTATTTATTGACATACTGGCGAAAACACAGCAAGAAATGCGCTTTTCCAACCATGCCAAAGTTTATATTGAGTCGGCATTTTTGAAAATGATCCATCTTGAAATTCCACTAAGTAAGGGGAGCGGTAGCCAAGTAGTCGATTCCGCGCTTACAGAGAAAGTGGCAGATCTTGAACGGACAATTATGGGGCTGCAGCAACAGATGTCAAGCGGCGGTATGAATACGCAACCAGTCGCTCAACAAGCACAACCGCGTAAAAACGCATCGAAATCTTCGCAAGGCTTTAAAGTTCCAACAGGTAAAATCCATGAGGTTTTAAAAGCTGCAACCAAACAGGACATTAAAACGATTCGGGAAGAATGGGCTGGCATGATGCAAACGATGCAACGATCACATGCTGCACTTCTCGAAGAAACAGAACCGGTTGCGGCATCTGAGAATGCTTTTGTGTTAAAATTCAAATATGAAATCCATTGCCTTATGGCGTCTGAAAATCCTTCACTTCGATCTGGTCTATCAGACGCTTTGCGATCGCGTACTGGGAAAGCGTATGAAGTCGTTTATGTTCCTGAAGATGGTTGGTTGAGTGTGAGAGGAGACTTCATACGGAAAAACGGGCTTGCGAAACAGACAGAATCGGAAAACGCTGATGAGGATTCGACAGCAGAAGAAATGCTTTCTTTTGTGAAGGAAGCCGAACAGGAAAATGCCGATCCGATTGTAACTGAAGCGGAAAAGATTTTCGGTAAAGATTTCATAGAAGTGCATGATGATTAAAAATTAGAGGAGGAAACACACATGAAGGGTATGGGAAATATGCAAGGCATGATGAAGCAAATGCAAAAAATGCAAAAACAAATGGCTACAGCGCAGGAAGAACTGAACGAAAAGCGTCTTGAAGGGGCAGCGGGTGGAGGTATGGTGAAAGTTATCGTATCTGGAGATAAGCGAGTTGTTGATGTAATTGTTGATCCGACTGTCGTCGATCCGGAAGATGTGGAAATGCTACAAGACTTAATTGTCATTGCCACTAATGATGCTATGACTAAAGCGGAAGAACTAACGAACTCTACGATGGGTCAATTCACAAAAGGATTGAACCTGCCTGGGATGTTCTAGGAGGTACACGAATGCATTACCCTGAACCAATCTCAAAACTAATGGATAGTTTTATGAAATTGCCAGGTATCGGCCCGAAAACAGCGGGTCGACTGGCGTTTTTTGTCTTAAGTATGAAGGAAGATACAGTGCTTGATTTTGCAAAAGCCCTTGTTGACGCTAAAAGAAACCTTCGCTTTTGCTCAGTCTGTGGACATATTACTGACATCGATCCATGTCACATTTGTCAGGATACAACACGTGATGGTTCATTAATCTGTGTTGTTCAAGATCCGAAAGATGTTATTGCCCTGGAGAAAATGAGAGATTTCAAAGGGTTGTATCATGTTCTTCATGGCGCTATCTCTCCAATGGATGGAGTTGGTCCTGAAGATATCAATGTTCCGTCACTACTGGTTCGTTTGCAAAATGAAGAGGTTGAAGAGTTAATTTTGGCAACGAACCCTACAATAGAAGGAGAAGCAACCGCGATGTATATTTCGAGGCTTGTGAAACCTTCTGGAATTAAAACAACAAGGATTGCACATGGACTACCTGTCGGCGGTGACCTTGAATACGCAGATGAAGTTACATTATCGAAGGCGCTAGAAGGCCGTCGGGAATTATAGGGGGTCCTCTATAGTGTTTGGGCGAAAAAGTAAGTTGAAAAAAGAGTTTGATGAACGCCTACATTCATTGATGGTTGAAACAAAAGTTGAGTGGGAACAGGCGAGAGACGTTGAAAAGTATCTCAATGAATATGATCAAGAAATTATCACCAGAAGGAAAATAGCGGAAATTAAGCACTTTTACTTATACAAAGAAGCGAAAGCAAGACGGCTAGGAAGTAATTGATATATTTTCACGGGACCGCATACAATGGACCATTCTTATAAAAGAGGTGTATCCCGTGAAGGTTATCAGTATTATCGTTGTTGGGTTGGTTCTTCTTCTATTAGTACTCGTAGACAAAAAGCACATTCACAAAGCGTTAGAACGGTTGTCTGTGTTTTGGTTCCGATTGGCACTTGCGTTCCTAGTTCTTTTTGCAATGAATGTAGTTGGAGGGTTTATCGGTGTCTATGTACCAGTCAATATTACTTCTGGGTTATTACTAGCTGTTTTAGGGATACCGGGAATTGCCGCGCTATGCACTTTTGCAGTACTTTTATAAAAATGTTTTATAAAGTGTTGACTTATCTGTTGAGACGTAGTAATCTTATGTATGTCGCCAGTGAGGCAGACGAAACAATGAGGAATGAAACATAATTCCTAACCAAATGAACCTTGAAAACTGAACAGCAAAACATCAATGAGATATCGCGAGAGTGTGAACGCACTTGAGCAAAACGTTTCGAAGTAAGTCGATTTCG
>NZ_JBXCJD010000031.1:0-20760 GCF_056786515.1 Sporosarcina sp. Y838
GCAAAAAAGCTTATATCGTTAGATTTCTACTCGCCCCAGTTATCATAAATAATATGCGTAAATAAAGTTCGAAAACCACTTGACTGAACGTAAGAAAGAGCTCCCTAAGAAGCCCCTGTTGTTCGACTAAAGCACCCGTTAGTTGAACAAGGAATATTAAATCTTCAATAGATTTTCAGTAAGAAAAACTTTAGCCATAAAATAAGCATTTACAGTAAAAAGTTGTGTATTTATCTGATTTGTTCTTATTAGATTTCCCATTTCTTCAAAATCAACTAACTTAACATTCATCTCTTCTGTATCATCTAAGTCTTGTTCAAATTCTTTAAATGCATCCAACATTAGATAAGTTATCACTTTGTTATTTTGTGTGGCTGGGTTAACCATGAATTTACCCAAAAAAATTGGTTTTCTCAAAGAAATAAAACCTGTTTCTTCCTTAAGCTCTCTAATTAACCCTTCTTCATGTGTTTCATTTTCTTCTCTTTTTCCAGCAGGAACTTCTAAGAAAAAGTCTTTTCCTGCATAACGATACTGTTCAACAAGAACAATTTGTTTTTCCTTTGTAATTACTACTGCATTTACCCAATCAGAGTATTCGTTTACATAATAATCGTCAATCACAATTCCATTTGGAAGCTTGCATTTATCTTTTCTTATATTTCCAAATGGACTTTTATGTATATACTCTGATTTTAATGTTTTCCATTTATCCATAATATCCCTCCACTATTGCTGTTTCTTAATTTAATCAACCTATATCTTTATATATTCTCTAATAATGGGGGTTACTCCTTCTCCAACTAAACTGCTGATTTAGTTGAATATTTCAACAATGGGTCACATCATTCATAAATACTAGAAAGATTAGAAACATCTAATCCTGTAACGCTTTGAAAGCCTACTTCAAAATCCCCTTTCATTTGAGTTTGAAATAGTATTTCGTTGATAACCTCGCTACCATACTCATTAATTAGGAATTGTATGGCAAAATTGGATTGTAAGTATATATCGTACAAAGGGTCTGTTCGATAGTTTTTCCAATGCTCATGTGTCGTTAATTCATTTAAAGGCACTATTTTAGATAATGTGTTCGGGATTTCCATACCGTCCATGCCAATATATTCAGCAATTCCTTCTGAAAACCAGAGGGGGATATCGCTATCATTAATTCCCAATTCAGATAGTTTCTGAGTAAATACATAATGCGTATATTCATGGATAACATTTTTGTTGTATGACCAGACAGTTGGTTCAACATTTTTAATAAGACCTTCTCTATTTTCTGGTAATATTCCAAACATATTCATGCTTGGCGAATTAAATCCAATAGCATATTCTAAACCAGAAAAACTCTCTATTTCATGATTATTTTTAAATATAACTACATCATAAGGTTTATCATAACTATCAATAATTTTTTGATTTAATTTAATTCCATGATCAAGAGCATTTTTGGTTGCAAGTAATAATTCTTTATCCGATTCTAAATAATATATTGTTAAATGCTCAAAATTTATGTGATTATATCCTTCTAATAATTCCTCTTTTCTATCTTCCTCTATCTTTTCTAGATCTATAAATGAAGATAATAGTAGAGGGATGTTTTCTTTATACTTATCTACCGCTAATTTGATTACAAATAGAACGGCAATTAATATTACTAATATAAAGAATGTTTTCTTTGACAAAATTTATTCACTCCTTTCGTTTATTCTTAGTTAAGATACCGTAATATCCTTTCTGAGGAACTTCTCTATATTTTAATTAATTCGTTGTCCTACAAAATAAACCTGTTTCTTCAACTAAACTGCCTCGTTAGTTCAACAAGAAACAGCGATTTGATCGCTGGACAGGCTTGTATACGCTATACACACCAGGTTAACATAACCCCGATTCACGGAAGTAGTTAACTCCATTCAATTAGAAAAAGCTACCCTGTAAAGGCAGCCGATTCTTAATCTAAGCACCCGTTAGTTGAAGAAGTTATTTTACATATTAGGTAATATTGTTGTTAGTTCAATTAAGTCGTCTATTACCAAATCAGCCTGCGCGAGTTCATCTTCTTGTGCAAAATCAAAATTACATCCAATTGCAATTAAACCATTATCTTTAGCCGCATTTATATCAGATAGACGGTCTCCGACTACTGCTGCTTTTTTTATATCATATTTATTTAAAATAGTTTTAACTAAGTCTCCTTTATCCAGCGACTGTATTTGTTGAATACTAAATGTTTCAGTAACCCAATTATCTAAATTATAATAACTCACAATTGCTTTTAGGTACTCCGTTAAACCATTACTCGCTATGTAAATGGAACAATTATTCTCTTTTAAATAACTGAAAACTTCCTTTACATTAGGATATAAAGCACCTTTCCCACTTCTTATGTTTTCAATTAATCTTTCCAGAAAATAAGCATCAGTTTGTTCTCTTACTTCGTTGGAATGATTAGGCAACAAAATTTCCCATACTTTTGGTAAAGGTACACCCATAATTTCACGATATTTATCAATAGGGGTTACTGTATCCCATTTATTTAATGACCGTAAATGGTTAAAAGTATCATCAAGTGATAGTTCTAAAATTTTATCTGTTTGAAATAGAGTTCCATCCATATCAAAAATCAGTGATTGTAACATTGCTGTCTCTCCCTTTTTCCATATCTGAATAGCCTCTAAAGTTTAACATAGTGACAGAGTAGTCTGAACAATCCTTATTAAACTAACCTGCCTCGTTAGTTCAAGAAGGAATTCGATTGCTGAACGAGTTATATATGCCATACACAGAAGGTTAACATAACGCCAGTTCACGGAAGTAGTTACCTCCATTACGCAATAAGAAAAGCCACCCTGTGAAGGCAGCCGGTTGTTCAACTAAAGCACTCTTTAGTTTAATTAGTTCGTATTTTTCTCAGATTTACAAGATTCGCTACTACTCCGATAAAACCAGTAATAGCAAATATATATGCCACTATTAAAGGTGTTGACGAAAGTGTCTCGGTTAATATTCTATATGTTCCAAAAACAAATAAAAGTAAACTAGCTAAAAGAGTTATAATTGTTATCTTCATTGCACACACCACCCCCATAAATAATATTAGCACAATGCGTTAACTAAGTTAATATAATACTTTACTCAATAAGAAAGCTGCCCTGAAAAGGCAGCCGATTGTTCAACTAAAGCACCCGTTAGTGCAATAAGGATATAGTTAATTTAATTCAATCGTAATAGAATCGAAATCAATTTGTTTATTATCACTTTGACTATTACTTACATGGGCGAATGGATAAAACGTAATGGACGTTGCTTCGGGGTCAAGACCGTGAATCGTTGCATTCCATGTAATGTCTTCACTGGAATCACCACCTTTACCAGTTCCCCCATTATAAGGCACTTCATATTTATTGCCCAAATTATCAATCGCACTTAACTCAGCTTCTACAAAGCCCCATCTATCATGAATAGAAGGTTCAACATCTTGGAGATAATTAATCGTTAAGTTAACATCCGTTTTGACTGCGTCGATTAACTCGACCGATATACCATCTTGATGACTTACTCGTTCATTAATCGCGATATACTTTCCTTCTAATTTGTTTAAAGAGAATTCAAAATGCCAATCCCCTTCAATTGTTTGGTCTTCTGAAAAAATTTCTTGAGGATTCCAATCTATATTCACTTTATCTTGTGCCTTATCACGCATAGACACCCTCATCATGCCAAGATAGCCGACACCATCCACATAATCTCCTCCATAGCTAGCGTTTTGTACATTAGTTGGCAGATTCTTAAAAGTCGGAAATGAACCTAGTTCTTCTTCTGTACGTAAAACATATGAAAGGGTTACCGTATTCCCATCGTAAAATGCTTTCTGAATAATTATCTCAATCCCATTGCTTTTCTCAACTAAACCAATATCTGTACTGATTTCCTCATACGCTTTATAGTAGTCTTCTTGTAAGATGAAATAGTCGAATGCCTGACCAATGATCGGAATTTGCGTAACAAAGTTAGCAAATGCAGGTGATACGTAAGCAGATGAAACTGTACAAATCGATAGAATCCCCGCTATTGCTGTATATTTAACCATTCTTTTGAAGGAGAATTTCACTTGCTTCTTCTCCTTTTTAAAAGCGTCTGCCAAAATAGCATCTAATTCTTTAGAAGGAACAGGAATTTCATTAATTGCCTCTTTAAATTGGTTTTGTTCGTTCATCTATGCACACTCCTTTTAATGTTTTTTTGATTTTCGCTAACGCTCTCTTACCATTAGATTTGACTGTACCAATCGGCTCACCAAGTATCTTCGCTATTTGCTCAAAAGTTAAATCCTCATAATATTTTAAAAGAAGGACTGTTTTATATTTTTCATCTAATTGATAAATCGCATCGAGTAAGTCCATCTTTTCATCAGATGTCGCTATTTCTGTAGAGAGGGATTGAAGTTTTAGGTCATCCATTGAAATCACTTTCTTTTGTTTTTTAAGTACACCAAGTGATACATTGATACAAATTTTCATCAGCCATGTCGTGAAATACTTAGGCTCTCGTAACTGATGAATCGACTCAATTGATAGCAGCACTGTTTGCTGGAAAACATCTAAAGCATCCGCCTCATTACGAACATAACTATAAGCAGTCCTATAAAGTTTCTCTTTTTCTTGTTTAAGTAAAAACAGCAGGGCTTCTTGGTCCCCTTCGATTGATAGTTTTACTTTCTTTTCGTTAACCGTCATCTTTTTTTCACCATCCTATCTATTAGAGAGCGTACTTATAAAAATAGATGCACTTTTTTAAAATAAAAAAGACATATCAAATGAATAAGTCCTTATTAATAACATTAAACATTTCTCTTCTTAAACTAAACTGCCCCTTTAGTTTAAGGACATTTCTTCACAATCTTCATTTTTCTTATTAAACAATATGACCCGACTGCTAAAAAAGAAAAAATCCTGCACATCAACACAGGATTTTCGATCAAACTTTATAGGCTTTTTTTATAAATTACCAAACCTTATTTCATAGCCAAATTGTTCTATGGCTCACCTTTTGTACTTTATTAAATATTTGATCTTTGTCGATTTATCCTACCAACTATACTTTTCAACTTTACTTCGTAAATGTCTCGTCTTTTTTAAGTATGCTGACCTAATAATTTTGTGCAAATCTCCCGTAGGTTTACCTTTGATAATGTTCGATATATCTTCTTTCTCAAAAGGTCGACTGCCGTTCGAATAACCCATTTCATTCACTCTAGCTGCGACCTTTTCAACACTACCTATGTATGCGTACTCCTTGATGATTTGATCTTCCAATGTCTCTGGCTGAAAGGATTCGACCAAATCAACAAACTCTTTTAATTTCGCAATTTCATCTTTTGCTTGATCTACGGTTTTCAAGTTCTTCATCTATCTCCCCCCCTTATTCGGAATATTCTACACGAATTATTAAAAACCCTCTTAATAATAATGCCAATGTTCTATAAGGTGAAAGTTAATATAATATTAGAATCCCTTGATTAATATAAAATTAAAAGCACTACCCTAAGGCAGTGCTAAAATGTACAGTTTTATTCTTTAGATTTCAAACGCAGTAAAACTTCCCTTATCATCGAAATCCTTAACTTGGTCAACTTTATCGGAAAACTGTGTCACCGTATTTGTACTACTACCTATTACAAGGGAAAGTACATTGAAGGCTTTCTCTTTTTTCTTCTTATTAAATGCTTCTAAAAATGAATCCTTTAATCTGTCTTCACCGTCCGTAACAAACACGACATCGGCTTTTTTAAAACGACTTTCGTTTATGACATCCATCGCTTTATCAAGAGGCAGTGCAAAGTTCGTACCTCCGCCTAAGAAGGTTTGTGCAAAATTAACCATATCAGAGCCTTTAATTTTCCCTTTCTCATATTTAATGATCTTTGTCCGAGTAGAGAACAAGATTAAACAAAAATCCCTTTTCTGTTTTCTCGCAATCGACATAAGAGCTAGCGTGAACCCTTTTGATTGAGTATCAAGTTTGTACATACTGCCTGACTGATCCAGACAAAGCACGATTGGACCTTTCCCCAATACCTCATGTCCCTTTTGCTCATATTGCATCGTCTGACCTTCTACAAAGCGACGTAGGAAGTCGTTCTTCGTTAATGGATGTGTGTATAAACCCAATTCCATCGGCAACAGTCTCTCAATATCGTTTCCTAACGTAACCCCGCTTCTTTCCATTGAATCACTATGCTTGGATTTCTGCTTTCTACGGGCTATCTGTTTAAATCGACCAGCCCAATCTGCTATTTCTTTCATCTGTTTATTAGAAGCGATTTTTTCAGCTAATGAAATTTGGTCCCGTAAAGGAACTTTTTTCAGTTCTGCGTCACCACTACCAGCACTCGTGCCCCCAAGTAATGATTTCAAGCTATCTTTCGTCTGTTTTGTTTCCTGCATTGCTTGTACCATCGCTTGGGAGAAGCTATGGCTGTTATTTTCCAAAGTCTGTTGAAGTTGCCCATCTAAGTCTGACATTGCTTCTTTTAATTCCTCTTTAAGCTTCTCACTACCATTTCCAGTCCCATTTGGTTGTTCCTGCTTTTCAAGTTGCTTTTGCATCGCTTGTATTTCCTGCATCTGTTTTTGTAGGTCTTCATCATGCTCTTTTTGCTCAGTCAGCCATTGATTCGTCTTCTCTCCGAATTTCACCGTGCCGATGGCTGATGATAAATCATCCAAACGAGTGAAGCTTCTATAATTGTCAAAGGATTCATCTGACATAATTTTTTCCATCAGTGATTTATTGACTTGAAGATCCGCGGCAACGTCCTCTTTCGTCATTTCAGGTTTCATCTTATATAAGGAAGCCCAAATATCAGCAAGTAATGCCTCGAACGTCGGCAACTCCCCCTCATCACTTATCTTCTGAAGTCCTTGTGACATCTCATAAATTTCCTTGAAACGTCTTTTATCGAATGCGTCTGTATTTAATACAGAACGATTTTCATTTTGAATTGTATTTCTTCTCATGAAGAGCACTTCCTTTCATTATTTTAAAAAGAAATGCCGAAGGATGTCCCCTCGACATTTCAACTCTTTATTCTTCAATTTTTAAAACGGCATTTTTACTGTTTGCTTTTCATTTGAATTATTAAAATCCATGGGCTCTAAAATGCTATCCAGGATTTCTTGTTGCATGGACTTCACTTTATCGAGTATTGGTTCGATATCCATAGATCGGCTTTGATTATGTTTCTTAAGCTTATTCAAGTCATTCACCAACGTCTTCATTTTCTGGGTAGCTTCCATTCCTGCATCAGTCGAATTATCCTTCAGCATGGAATTAAACACTTCATTTGCTTCATTTTGTATGGAATCAATGGCACGAGTCACTACATCTTGTGCATGACTACGAACAATGAGCGAAACGGTATCCTTTTGATCAACCGTTTCCCAGAGTGCGTTTTCAAGGATGACAATATCATCGATAATTACAATTTGTCTTTGGTTGATGAGTGCCTTCGCTTGTAGAACGCTAAGAGATTGTTTGAAGCGTCTATCCGAAGGGCGAATTCCTTCATCCCTTAATTCCATGCGTAACTTTGATAGTGTTTCATACACTTCATCAGGAATTGTAACCATGTCTGTAAAAAACTGAAGTTGAATCAATTCTTCCATTGTCATAGATGGCATTGGCTGATTTTGACCGGTCCCCTTCATCATAGAAACAAAATTCGTTTCATCAGCAATGTAGTCTAGCTCGAACCTAAGTAGAAACCTATCAAAAAGTGCTTCAAGACCCTCTCCTTCTTCTGGGTATTCATTTGAAGCTCCAATGACCGACATCAAGGGTACAGTCACTGGCGTTCCGTTATTATAGAAGAGTCTTTCATTTATTAGCGTTAGCAAGCTGTTCAAAATAGCTGAATTTGCCTTGAAGATTTCATCCAAGAATACAAGATTTGCTTCAGGCATTTTAGTTGCTGTATTCCGCTTGTACACGCCTTGTTCAAGGTCTTTAAGGGATAGGGGGCCGAATACCTCTTCAGGTGTACTGAACCTTGTCAGCAACCATTGGAAATACTCTGTCCCCTGCACGATTTTGGCTAACTCAACCGACAATGCCGATTTCGCAGTTCCAGCAGGTCCAATCATCAGCATGTGCTGCCTAGAGAGCAGAGCGACAAGAATTCCTTCAACTTCTTGCTCACGTTCAAAAAATTTTGCATTTAGTGCATTTTTAATTTCTACTAATTTCGCAAAATTAGTGTTTGTCATATTGAAAAACCCCTTTTGTTTTTAGTTTAAATCGAAAAGGAAGCCGGTTTCTTTTGCAACCGTACTTCCCTATTAAGAATCCTCCTCAGTATTTCGATGAAAGAATAAACAATTCTTGTTCTTTTATTGAAAGCTCACGCATTTTCATCTCTAATTCCTGTTCTTTTAATTCATTTGAACGTTCGAGCTGATAAGCAATCTTTTTAATATGTTGCACACAATCGACAACATCTCTATCGTAGAATTTTCTTCCCATTATTGTTTGATAAAACTCAGTCATTTTAATCTCTCCATTCCACTATTTTTAGAGATCCGCAACCATTTTCGAAACTGCAGCACGAATTGTCATAATTTTATTTTCGAGCGTTCCTGCTTCACTAGCGATAATGCCTTTGTAATTTTGATAGTTCGCAATTACAGACTTAGCATTTTCGATAATCTCTTTCACTTGCCCCTTTTTTAACATTGAACTCGATTTACAATCATTTAAAATAGATTCTAAATGGTCATTTAGCTTCGTGTTCACCATTTGTCGGTTATCGAATGTATTAACAACGGGTATCTTGAACCCCTCACTGTTCTCAAGAGAGGACGCGAAGCTAACAAGCTGATTCAACCCTTCCGTATGTGAATCTGGGACAAAGTAAATTCCCCCGTTTTGGCGTACTGGTGTGGGTGCTAAAGACTGTAAGATTTTATTAACCATTACTCTTATTTGCTGAGCTGAATAATGGTTTCTATAAATATTAAAATTTCGTTCCGCTTCATAGCACAGCTCTTTTGCAATTTCGTTCTCCGTTATAAATGTTAGAGAACTATTGTGCTTATCTAGCGTGATTACTCCCGCTCTACTGCTGTAATCAAGACGTTTACCAGCCTGATCTACAGTCTCCACTACAATGTTCCGCTGCACGTGGCTCTTGTCCGAGAACACTTCGCGAATAAGATAGTTCTCGAATACTCCAGCGTGCCCAGTAGATTTTCTAGCCTCTATCTCTTTAGTACTTCTTCGAAATGCATCGGCTGGACGAATCGCGTTCGGCATCCATTCAACAGGCAATCCTGACTGAATAAGTGCTCGCTCCAAATCATCCATTTTGATTAATTGCTTGCCAACCGAGAACCACATTAAATGACCGAGAATACCGTCTTGTTGCTTGTTTTGAACAGCCGTCATATTTTCCAGATTTATTGACATACCTAACAACCCTTTCTATTTTTGTATTTTAGATAAATAAAATAAACGCATTTATACCTAGCAATCGGCAAGTAAATACGTTTTAAAATATACCTATTTTCCTATTACTAGATTCTCTGCCATCTCCCTTCAATACCTTTTTGAAAGCAAAAAACCGACATCTCCTGAATAGGAAAAATCGGTTTTAATATAGTTCACGCAAAATGCGTAAGTATCCCTTTTGATATGCAATGCAATTTATTGACGTGTAACACGTCTGCCTAACTTCTCCTTTTAATAAGGAATATAAAGGCTGAACATTTGTGCCGAGTCTCTTTCCGCAAATGCAAAAAGTATAACGACTTTCACCAATTAAACAGTGACTAAATTTTATAAAGAATATGCTACTAGCGTATCAAAATCAGCTATCCTTCGCAAACTTGTCGTTCATCTCTGAACCCTTTAGTCACTTAGCAATCTATGCTTTTAGTATATATAAAGGTACACTACCCGTAATAAATATATTAGGGATATAAGAAATCATTTGTTGGCTGTGTTCTTTCGTGTGCTCAGATTCGTTAAAAAATGGGGCGCCTTCAAATAAGGAATCTTGCCTATCGGGTTATATAGTTTGAGATTCTACAGTAAATCCTGTTATAGAGCATAAAGAAAAAACAAATATTTCCTGTGGGTCGGTAATGCTATCCACCAAATAAATCAAACAGTCTTTCACACTTAATACATATAATGGGATATTTGCAAGAACCCCATTTATCGAGATGTTAACCAGTATCCCATAATTAGTCGTAAACGCTAGCTCATCACCTATTATAGAGGAACAGCGTGGACATTTACATTTGAATCTACATTTGTCATTATCATCTAAAATATTTGCTCTTTCTATTAAAAAGCCAAAAATATTAGCGTTATCTCCAGAGTCATCAGCACTAATACCTGCAACATTACATAATTGCACAGTAGTGTTCGGTACGATCGTTATTTGAGAAGCACTCTTAAATTTAACGACACAACAGTCGATAACATTGGTAATTACTTGATCTTCAACGGGAGATGGAAGAGAAGTTAAATAAATATCAATTTGTTTATCTACCGGGTCGGTTATAGTAGCTTGAAACTCGCGAACTTTTCCAAGTAGATCGCATAGACATTGAGAACAATTCCCACAGTCTTGTTCGCAACGATTACACTTACGTTCTTCACAATGTTCCTCTCGTTTTTTGCAATCATCATTTTTAAAGTCTGGAAAAACAATAATCGGTTTACAATCTCCACAGTTCACATTTACCGATACTCCTTCTACATTGACAGGTGTTGAGATAGTTTGATTATTTTCCAAAGGCGATGTATTGGTATGTCCCTCAACATTTTGATCACCTAACCTTGCAAATTGAAATTGGTCTTGTTCAGGGTTTTGTTGTTGATCGCCTAGTGTTTGAGTTGGATTTTGTTCAGGATTTTGCTGTTGATTACCTAGCGTTTGAGTTTGTTCAGGGTTTTGTTGCTGATCGCCCAGTGTTTGAGTCGGAATTAGTTGTTGATCGCCTAGCGTTTGGATTGGATTTTGTTCAGGGTTTTGTTCAGGATTTAGTTGTTGATCACCTAGCGTTTGGGTTGGATTTTGCTGAGGATTTTGTTCTTGATCGCCCAGTGTTTGGAATGAATCTTGCTCAGGGTTTTGTTGTTGATCGCCTAGCGTTTGGATTGGATTTTGTTCGGGGTTTTGTTGCTGAATTTGACTTTGCTCTGAAATTTGTTCCTGATTACCTTGCTTTAGTATTTGACATTTGTCACAACTACTTTCACACTTCCCTTTACAATGACACTTATCTTTACATTCACAAATACATTCACATTGTATTTGTACCGGAAATGGAGTACTGATACACTGTTGCTTTCGAGGTCTTGGAAGAGCATAGACACTTCGCTTCCGAGGATGGCAATTATACGAACCCATTATACATCACTCCTTTTATAATGTAATTTCTATATATTATATCGGCTGTTTGTTCTATTGATATGTACAACCGTGTAGTGCAAAACAAATAAATGTGCAGGGTTATGAAACGTAAGCTTCAAATAGCCCCCACCTTACTATAGATGGAAGCTTACCGTGTCATTTGGATGACTTATTAAAGACGCAACACGTAATAGGCAATGTTGTTGACCAAGGCATAATGGTCTATTGGATACATAGTATCGGATTTCAAATTAGATGTGCCAGGTTCTAACACAATTTTGAATTCAACGAGAACCTGGTACCCGATATTTATTCAGGCAGTATGTAACCGTAAATAAAAAAATAAGCCATAAACTCGATTAAAAAATTCGTGATATATGGCTATCTGTCATGCTTACCAGAAAGGTACGCTTATTTTTATATGTTTCATCGAAGTACCCTTTCTTTCCGTAAATCTTTTGGCATTAATGGCCGTTGGCGGCTTTCACATAATTACTAACCTATGGCCTGTGAAATCCTAAGTTTAGTTGCGATTTGTCTCTGGGATAACTGCTCAACCTCTATACTTAGTGAGCCATGTCAAACACCTTTTTTCCTATTCTATGTAGGTAGCATCATCACTCTCTGTCATAAGGAAAGGTAATGTAATTGGAAATCTGATGGCTCATTTTCTATATGATCGAATCGTTGAGGCAGAAATCCGAATTATTAATAAATATGTGTTATCGTTCGTAAAAGTACACATTAACGAACGCTGTGTTTGAAATGAAATACACAATAAAATATCGTTCGAAAACGTATTAAATCACTTTTCGAACGTCCACCCGCTTATTGCGACTTCCCGAACAGAATTGTACACTTTAGGAAACGAATGTTCTAAAAGGGGTGTTCTATTTTGGAATCAACAAAAAGTTTGGTTATGTGGTAATTCGACTTATGCTTCGAACTTATTTATCCATCCCACAGACAACTGGACTAATAGAAAATACCGTCTCCTGTTCTTCAACTAATGCCGTTAGTTCAACAAGAAGTTCTAATAAGTTCAATAGTATTTATCCTCTGTTTTATTTGTCACATAAAATATTTTTTCCATTTCTATCTATCTATCTTTCGTATATAATGAATACTTAGATACTTTAAAAGGGAGATAACATAGTCATGGTCTTATATGATTCAATAACAACAATGAAGGGCGAAACCCAAAAGGCTAAACGTTATCCTAGACATGAGCTATTGACGTTCCATATATCTAGTAATTATGAAAGTTATATGTTTATACAGGTGCTGCGTCATGATTGATATTCCACATCTGTTAAATCAGGTTTTAATGGTCCTTTTCCTCATACTGATTTACCAATTGTTCTTTAATGAGAGCGATTTGAAACGCAGAAAATCGTCTTCAAAGTTGTCCCTGTTACTTCTAATCATGTTATGCCTGACGATGACGTTTCCCATCGAAATAGAAGAGGGTTATCACTATGATTTCAGATTCATACCTATCATTATTTCTTTTATTTATGTGGGAGTAATCCCTGGTTTGATAATCACAACTGTCTCCTTTATTTACAGGATCTATCTCGGCGGGGATGGGATAGATAATCATTTTTTCGATATTTCATTTGTACTTACACTTATCACCACTCTCTTGGTTCTTCTCATGCAGTGGTATAGATTATTCACGTTGAGAAATAAAGCCTTTGTTGTTAGCGTTCTTTTTTTTATAACAGTCATACATAAAATGTTATGTCTGTATAAGAGCCACCAGACGGAACAATTTCCTTTCATGATTATCTTTTTTATAGGTGGCTGGATCAGTTTGCTGGTGGTGGTTTTTATCATAGATTACGTGGACAAGCATCAACAGATCCAACAGGAACTCCAGAGGGCTGACAAATTGAATGTAATAAGTCAATTGGCAGCTTCCGTAGCACATGAGGTAAGAAACCCTTTGACCACCGTCCAAGGATTTCTGCAGCTGATGAGCAGCGAACCTCCAGCGCATCGTAACCATAAGAACTATATCGACATATCACTTAAAGAATTAAACGATGCCCAATCCATCATTAATGATTACTTATCGTTAGCAAAACCCCATACAGAAGGGCTCAGCTCCATTAACCTTTCAGCTGAGGTAAAAAATAGCATTAGTCTCATCAATTCATACTCTAATATAAAGGATATACGCATTGAATCTTCCATCCAGGATAAGTTATATATGAACGGAAATAGGGCCGAACTGAAGCAGATTTTGGTAAATATCATGAAGAACGGAATTGAGGCAATGGAAGACAACGGACTACTGACTGTTCGTTTATATTCAAATCTTGGCGAAATCTTCATAGAAATAATTGACACAGGGATGGGAATGACAAAAGAACAGATCCATAAGGTGGGTGCACCATTTTACTCGACAAAGGACAAAGGGACGGGAGTTGGACTAACAATCTCTTATCAGCTAGTCCATTCGATGAAAGGAAAAGTGGGAATTGAAAGTGAACGTGGGAAAGGAACTAAGTTTACCATTCGCTTCCCTTGTTATAGTTGATTAATAACCAAACACCTTAAGCATTCTCAATATAATTAAGATGAGTAATATCCTGAGTAATTTACCCAGGATATTTTTTATTTGTCATCAGGTATAGAATATAAGTAGCCAGGTCTAGGTTAAGGAAATGAAAAAAAGGGACTACTTGAGACTTCAGCATTTGTATAGCGAACGCATTTACTTCTCTAAAAAACAAACTCCTTTTTCAACTAAACCAGCTAATAGGATGTCAATATTTTTCTTTAAAATTACTATTAATCTTATGATATACTATTTTGTGCATGACAAATAGCCCTCCAAAAACCTTCTGGAAGGTTTTCTCTTAATTACTTGTAACCAGTAATTACGTTATATCTTGGAAAGTCTCTTTTCTATTTAATAAAGCATAAATCCAGTGAAGCAGTTTGGTAATACAGGCTACTATCGCCACCTTGGAAGGCTTTCCTTCTGATTTCTTTTTATCATAGAATTCTTTCAGCTTTTTGTTTCTTGAACTTCTTATACCGCACAATACGGCAAGATACAAAGCATGGCGTAATCTACTTGAACCTCGTTTAGTAATACGATTGGTTGTTGCAGTAAACTTTCCTGATGAGTGAACACTGGGATCTACTCCTGCAAAGGCAACCAGTTTTTTCGGATGACTAAACCGATCGATTTCACCAACTTCGGAGATAATCGTTGCAGCGATTTTTTCTCCGATTCCAGGAATCGATTGTACAACCTTGTATTCTTCTAATTCATTCGCCATCGTCACAATACGACTTTCTAGCTCTGAAAGGTGTGTCTGGTACTGAAAAAGCAACTCAATATACATTTGAAGGTTGATTAAGTGACTGTCATACACCACTTTTTGAAATGGATTTCGCGATGCGGAATCCATTAATTTTTTTGCCTTACCCAGTGCCCATTGACTAGATCGTCTTGGACAAAACGCCATCACACACTCCGCTAGCTTACTTTCTCCAGCTGCTAGTACTTCTTCTGAAGTAGGGTATTTCTTTAACATCAATAAAGAAACCTTCGAATAAAGATCACCAAAAACCTTGCGGTATTCAGGAAACACTTGATCTAAAATAGTATGAAACTGCAGTTTAGCCTCCACATACATATTCGTCACAATCTCCTGTTGTCTGGAAAGATTTCTAAGATTTAATAATTGGATTCCTCGGTTTTTATGAGGTTCAAAATCTTCTTTGTAATAAAGCACACACAGCTGATATGCATCAATCGCGTCTGTTTTTACCTTTCTTAAACTGGACCTCTTCGCCTGATAAGAAATGATCGGATTAAGTAAGATATATAAAACGCCATGTTCCTCCAAGTATTGAATAACAGGAGAGTGATAGTGACCTGTAGATTCTAAAATGACCATAGGCATTTGCCCAGTCATCCCTTCCATCTCCTTTAAAAAGCCTATAAAACGGTCTAACTCCTCTTTTGTATGCTTCATAGAATAACTCTTTCCAAACGGCTTCGATTTATCTAAAAACGCCTGAACTTGGCTCTCTCCTTTAGCCACATCCAGACCAACTACTGGGTTCATTTAGCTTCCTCCTCTGACTTCACTCACCAGTACCCCTATTCCTCCATGCAGTATCATAGCTTCGCTTGTTATACGAGATCTATGTCCCAACCAGCCTCAAACATGTTTCTACAAGTAGGGGGTGGACAGTTTAGTTCACGGGATCATTGTCCCACGCACCCGTACGTCCTACCATGGCTACTGATATATTAAATCCTATAAAAATAAGGTCAACCAGTAAAAACTGGTTAACCTTATAATACGAAGCACCCGTTAGTTGAATAAGAAATCACATTTTGCTAGATAAATCTCTTCATTGTAATCACTTAGACATTCTTTCATTATTTTTGCATCAAATGGTAAGTTTCTTTCTAAGAATCCCCATCCAACGAATTGGATTTGCATTGGTAGTTCAACAAGTCCTGTAATTGCATCCCAAAAAGCATCCCAATTTTCACCGTAAAAATTGGGGAAACCAAGCATATCTTTTAATAGCAAATGTAATTCTATTGAAGATTTAATATTTGTTACATCAATCTTCACAGTGGGCTTTCGTTCGTTTATCAGATGGAACACCTCAATCAATTTATAGTGTGCTGTATTTTATCATTATTTCTTAATATATTTCTGTTCCTAATTCAACTAACCTGCCCCTTTAGTTCAATAAGAAAAATAGAGCTCTCTAAGAAGCCCCTGTTGTTCGACTAAAGCTACCCGTTAGTGCAACATACTAAATACTAAAGCAATTAGATAGAGAGGGACTCCGACAATTAACATCCCAGCGACAAGATAACAAATACTCGTAAAAATAAACTTAAAGAAATCGTAGATAGCTCCAGTTAAATCGTCAATAAACCTTGCCATTTCTATCCCTCCATAACCTGCCCCGTTAGCACAATTTGAAAAGCATTATTGTTGTTCCAGTAAAGCACCCGTTAGTTCAAGAAGGAGTAAGTCCAGTCTTTTTATTAAAGAATCTAAGCAAAGCAATAGCTACTGCTAATATTCCTATCAGCAGAAAACTAACGAAAAAAATCTTCAAACCAGTAGTTGGAGACTTTGATAAGAAACCACTTAATATCAAAAACACTGCTCCAACACCAGATAGGAAATATGAAAATGTCCTGTTCTTACGTTTGAGTAGAATATATCCTACAAGGATTATGAGATACGTTGCACTTAGTAACATAAGTAAAGGAAACGTAGGTGCAAATTTTGCTGCATATACAAAATGGTCAATTGGTAAAATATCATTTAGGTTTTCTACTTGTCCATTCGCCATCTGAGAAAAGATTGCAGTATGTTTCCATTCCCAAGGCTTCTCTAATATTGTGCTTCCTTCATACCAGGTAGCTCCAGTAGAAAGTATTAAAAGTATTGAAGCCAAACCAAATTGGATAATAATCTTAAAAGACAATTTCGTCACCTCAAATATATTTTAGATAAGCATTACTGTTATTGAAGTAAAGCACCCGTTAGTGAACAAGTGTACAGATTCCTTACTTACTCTCATTCATTATTGAGGAATAATAACACCAACACTTACATAATTAACTTGTTCTTGTTCCATCATTGGTAATATTTCTTCCACAGTACCTGTTATAACAATTCCTCCCACTTGTAGCTCACCTTGTATTTTTTCTAACAATCGCTCTTCGTTATTTTGTTCTTCGGATAATCTTTGCAATCCTTGTTTAAATTCTTCCACGTTTTGTTCAATTGTGCTTTCTGGCTGAATTGAAAAACCATAAGCATATTCGCTAATAACATAACTAACATAATCAGAACCTATTTCTTTTAACGAGCTGTCGAATGAATCTCTCTGCATCGGATCAATAACCCAAGCCCACTGTGCTGTTGGGAAAACTTCTAACATCCTATCTACAGGTAGTTCTTCTTTGAAAGAAATCGCTACTTCGATTTTGTCTTTACTATCTAGTGAGGTTAACAGGGCAATGTCATTATTTGAACTTTTCATTCGAGGATATAAGAAGTTCATCACTCGTTGACCATTCCGATAATATTGTTCACCATCAAATGATGTTATTCTTGTATCAAGTAATGTAGTCGGTTTGTCATAAATTTTATAAATAGTTTGTTCGTTATACCAAGTATACGGGATGCCGTCAATGTTTTTTCTATACTGATCTTGTGTAATCGCCGATTCAATACCATAGCTGCTTGATCCACCATTATCTAAAGTAATATTTGCTCCACGTACCGCTGATTCACTCACTTGCAAATTATAATAATCGATCATCGTTTTGTGCATGTAAAGATGCGCGGCTAAAAAAATAACTACCCCTACTATTACTGTAGTTAATGTCACAGCGATTGAAACCAAAATTGTTCGTTTCAAAGATTTTTTCTTTGCTTTTTTTATTGTTGGTTGATATGTATCCTTTGAATCAAAAATAGATTTTTCACTCAAAATAAGTATCCTCCTCAATCATTTTTCGTAATCGTTTTTTTGCCCTTGCCAACTGAGTCTTTATTGATTTATCTGTTGTTTCTAATAAATGAGCCATGTCTTTTAATGAAAATCCTGCACTATACTTCAAAAGCAGAATTTCAGTATCTTTTGGTCTTAGTTTAGACATGGCTATTTTCATTTGTTTT
Source organism: Sporosarcina sp. Y838 (assembly GCF_056786515.1). Classification (NCBI taxonomy): domain Bacteria; kingdom Bacillati; phylum Bacillota; class Bacilli; order Caryophanales; family Caryophanaceae; genus Sporosarcina; species Sporosarcina sp. Y838. Next base: position 18,118 of record NZ_JBXCJD010000031.1, read on the forward strand.
TCAAACTCCCCATCAATCAAGGATTGCTCGGGAGTATATAAATCAAGTAAATCATCAGTTTTAAAAAGCGCTAGATAACGACCCATTGTCTTCTGTTTCTTCAAGCCATCATAAAATAAATTGATAGCTACTCGATAAAGCCATGCATCCATATACCTTTCATCAACACCATCTAATAGCTGGACAAAACGATATGCTGTCTCCTGTAAAATATCTTCGGCATCTTCTTTTTTTGCGCCCATTTTCAGTAAAACATAATAGACACCTTTTAATTCCCTTTCTAAATAAAGCCCTAATTCTTCATCCATAATCCCCCTCCGACTTAGATAACGATTGACGTTCAAAAAGGTAAACACTTTATTTAAATAAAAAAAGGATTAGCTATTAAACTAATCCAGGTACAAGAAGAAAAAGCGTTAACGTTCTAAATTTAAAATGTGAAAAGGGACCTTGTTTCATCACTAAACTTCTTACGTTAGTTCAATAAGAAAAAATGCTTCACGCCTTCTTGAAGTAAAGCACCCGTTAGCCATACATGTAGCGCAAAGTCAGCGCTACACCACAGAGGATGAAAATATATGCAGAACGGGTATTGGATACTACGGCTGGCGAAGAAGGTCGATGAACTATGGTGCCATAGAGCCCATCCGTTAGTCTGACTCCAACGACCACGGTGCATCACAGACTGTCGCACTCTATACGAGTAGCACTCATGGGAGATTAATCCTACTCTGGTTATTGCACCAGCCTGCCTTTATTCTATGAAGAATGGAGTTGGTTACTGATTAACTTTCAACTTAATATAATCATTTTGAAGGCTAAGCCTTTTTTTAAAAAAACTTTTTCTGAGCTTTTTTTGTTATGCAGTTTTATAGATTTTGAGCGTTTTTTAATTTTCATGGGAGTTGAATAAGGAAATCAACTATTTGTCTTTGATAACCGTCTATTTCCAACCAATCGGTAAACAAAATAACCTAAAATATTTGACAAAGTAAATACAATAATCCATCCAACATTTAAGCGTCTATGTTGATAGGCGTTAATAGTTGCCCATATTGTAAACAACGTCCAATAAACAACGATACCAACTAAAAGTAAAATAATAGCCGTTCCTTCATAACTTTTTGATTCAATACTAACATGCCATGTATTATTACTTTCGCCATACCCATGGTAATTTAGGAACCCCATGTTATTCCAAATATTGAATAAGCCTTCTTCTCGAAAACTATATATTGGTTCGACGTCTTCATTAGTAAAAGAAAATAATTTTTCATGTTCATATATGCTAATCCCAGTGATTCTTCCACTATTTTGTACAATTTCCTGAATATCAGTTTCAAGTTGTGTTGGTATTCCTTCATTATCGCCTAGATTGTTAAGAATTTGAGAAGCGACTTGATTACTTTGATCCAATATACTTTTATCGATAGGCATTACAATACTAAAAATGAGAGTGGAAATTAAAAGCAATGTAATCGCTGTATATAGCACCCATTTCGCAAATGTTTTTTGTGCTTTAAATAATTCTCCTACAACCGAACGCATCTCTTTTTCTCCACCAAATCGTTCAATTGCAATTTCGATTGCTTCTTGTTCAGACTTACCTTCTGTTTTTAATTCGTGAACTGCCTCTAGTAAATGGCTTTTCATTTCTGCTTTTAATTCTTGTATTTCTTTTTTATTTCCTCCTACATTTTGATAAACCGAATCAACAAATGCTTCAATTTGCTTCATATTTTTCTTCTCCCCCTTTCAAAAACATATCCATTAATTCTTTTACAAACTGCCATTCTAAACGCTTTTCTTCAAACCCTTCTTTACCAATCGACGTCAGCTTATAATACTTTCTTCTTCCCCCTGGACCCTGTTCATCTCCCCAGTAAGATTCAATCCACTCATTTTTCTCTAACCTTTTTAAAGATAAATATAATGTGCCTTCTTTTAATTCAAATTGACTGTCGCTTTTATCACGAACCAACTTTGCTATTTCGTATCCGTACATATCTCTACTGTTTAATAACGAAAGGATTATTGTATCGATATGACCTTTTAAAACCTCTTTATTAATTTCCATATTTTGCACCTCCTAACTACAATGTAAATCATGTTACTCTGTAATGCAAGGTATTAATTTAAAGTATCTTATTGAAATAACCTCCCTCTATAAACATTGATGTATCAACGGCTTACACTACTTCATCATGTAGAATAAATATTTTTTCACGTATTTCATAAACAGAGTCTTGAATTTCTTGTTTTTATTACCAAATAGAGCGTATGCTTCGCTAAAACTAATGGAAATAATTAGCATTCTCATCCAATATGTGATGCACAATGGATCTCTGCGACACTTATGACGACGTACCCTCCCATGTCTCTTAGCGTCAATGCGCTTACATTCCTTCGTTCGGTCTATTCATAAGGCAGAGGCCTGCTAAGCTGCCCCAGGGACTCATAGTCTTAGTTTAGTTATTTTGCTGGCTTCTCCGTGTCATCCTTCTGGTATAGGTCTCGCTGTTAAGAAATGTTTACGCTGTCTCTGAGAGACAGTGGAGATCTTTCATCATATATTGTTCGTTAAAACAGACTTTCTTTTTGCAAATACCATGTAATATCTTCAGTAATTTACCACAGAGAACT
>NZ_JBXCJD010000032.1:0-19608 GCF_056786515.1 Sporosarcina sp. Y838
CACGTCGCCATGGACACCCTTGCGTTAAGCTAACTGTTACTTCTGCCTTCACAGTTCGGGACTTGCACCCTATAGACTACGCCCATGCTGGGCGCACCCAAAAAAGTCGATTGCATCCGTAAAGGACTCAATCGACTTTTAATATATAACACGCAAATTGCATAAATAACGTATGGTAATCCTAACGACACATTTTTGATGAAACCGTCTGCCTACTTCCCTCCAATGGAAAAGTGCTACCTCACTCGCTGGTTGCCTACTCTACCTCACGTAAGGTGTGAAGTGGGGGAAAAGCTTGCGATAACTTCAAAAGCTTACCTATTCACTATAGTAACGGTAAAAGTCCAATTTTTCTATTTTAATGTTGAGAAATCGGGCTTTTTATATTTACTTATAGTGCAAAATAACTCTCAAAGTGACAGAAGAGGGGTTTCAATAATCAATGTTTTCGGTATAAGGTGGATCGAACCAATTCCGTATCTGTCATAAGATATTCATGGCTTCGCATCATTTTAGTCTGAAGGGATGCGGTAACATCTGAAGCAGTATATGCACATACGGACATAAGTCTCATTTCGTTAACGCTAAATTCTGCAAGATGTTCAAATTCTGCAATTTTACTAAAAATCCCTTCCTGTTCCTTCCATTCGACATGAGCCCATGTACGAATATTAATCTTTTTATCAAAAAAGGGAGCCAAGACTTCACCGAAATGTTCAACAACACTGTGAATGTGAAAATCCCCGTGACAGCCATAAAATGTATAATTATCTATATGGTGAATACATTTTTTCTCTTCAATTGAGAATAATTCATTTATCCTTTTCTCTGCCTCACTATATAAATTAGAATTTTCTATTATGATAAGATGATGATTTCTTTCAATCCCTGCTTTAATATAAGCCATCATATTATCAAGATATCTCTCATTATCCTCAGAAACATATAATATGTGCGCTGAATTGTTCACCTGTAGATATTTTGTTAATTGAATGAATTTGTCCAAAATACCACCACTTTCTAAAGTCTAAATTTCATTTTTTCGATAAAGTCATTTAAGTCGAGCAAGTAGAGTTATAACAGGTAAATAAATGATTTTCATAACTCTCAACCTTATATGGCAGGGTTTTAAAAAAGGAAAACCGCCCTAAAACTCAAAATTGTTAAGTACCACCAGTACAGATGCTGACTATTCCTATTGTAAGGCAAAAAACTCTGTCATACAAGGTTTGACAATCTTATGTTACTTCTTACCACAAAAATAGGAACTGCAGTTTATAGCGTTCTCGGCTTTAAATTAGCCGTAGCACGTATTAACACCTGTTAGTTATGAAATTGATTCAAATGTCTACATATCTTCTTGAATATAAAGTGAAGGATATATGGACGATTTAGTACTAGCTAGATATAACGGGGAATCAAATAATTCATAATCGGTCATAAGGTATGGGGAATTTCTCATCATCTCGATATGCGTTCCTGCTGAAACTATTGACGAATTGTAAGAATCTGTAATTAAAATTTTATTATTGTTCGCCTTCATATCCCCTGTATTCAACTGGCTGTGTAACTTGATTAACCATTCATTTTGTAGCTCTCGTTTCTCATGCGACCATATACGTACGGACACTTTATTGTCAAACTTGGAAAGTAAACCTTTTAGATGATTAACTTTGTCTTCAGGTGAATTATTCTTTAATTCTTCCATATTTAAATGATGAATATAATTTTTGATTTCATCTTTTGTTAAGCGAGTTTCTAAGTTTTGTTGAATTTGAATGAAGTCATTATGATTAACAATAAATAAACAATGACTACCTTTTCCAATTCCTATTAGAGAAAACGTAACAGCATGATGTAAATACCTAGCTGTACTACTATATAGATATAGTAGATATCCGCTCTCCATATTTCTGAAAAATTCAGATATCCCCAAGTTCAGTGATGTATCTTTAGGTATATTATTTTTATCCTTAAAGAAAATCAATGGATCAAAATTCAACACAGTTGCAATATTTCTAGCAACAGTAATGCTAGGATTCCGTGTCCCAAGTTCTATCTGCGAATAATATGATCTGTCAATATAAGACCTTGAGGAAACTTCATTTTGAGTTAATCCTTCAGTAACGCGAAGGTGGTTCAACCACACTCTCTTCACAATATCACCCCACACTACAATAATAGATATAAAAATGTTTGTTATTGAGGCTATGTACTTATTAGAACACAATTAGACTACTATGGTAAAGGTTATGGTTGTAGCAAATGATTGGCCATTGTGGCATTTTCAATGTATCCTTTTTCGAAAATCTCTAGATAGGTATCATCCATCTATGTCACAACCATGGGATGGAGAGGCTCCACTTGACACTCTCTTTACTTTTGACCAAAAGGAGAATCTCCATATCCTGTGTATGTTTGGTTCGTTTGTTCATAAAAAGCTTTTAGGTCGCGAAGTAAATGGGCATTGCACACGGCATGTTCACACTTATCATACACAAAATACGAGGCTAGACAATGAACGGCATTCCCCCTAAGATTTCGATAAGAATAAAGTATATCAATTCTTATATGAAATGAATGTGGCATTTAGCAACTTTACATTAAATTGCTACACGGTAAAATTAAACTAATGGGCATTGCACACGGCATGTTCACACTTATCATACACAAAATACGAGGCTAGACAATGAACGGCATTCCCCCTAAGTTTTCGATAAGAATAAAGTATATCAATTCTTATATGAAATGAATGTGGCATTTAGCAACTTTACATTAAATTGCTACACGGTAAAATTAAATTAAAAGAACAGTGCAGGATGCGATTTTTTTAGAAATAAATTAACTTTATTTACAATACTCTTGTTGTTAAATCAAGCAGCCAAATAATACTGGCCCTCATAATAAGATAGATAATAAATCATTAATTTACTAGATTTTTGCATTTCAATAATATCCCTTTTAGAAAGGAGAACTTGAAGGTGAAAAAATTATCAGATGAGTTACTACTTGATGCTTATAATACTGCATTGAAACTAAAACTTAGTAGTGATTTTATCGAACTACTAGAAAAGGAAATGAACAGAAGAAATTTAGCCTTTCGCTCCCAACCTGCATCAGTACCATAATGGATACTTACACAAGGAGTTTATAATACGTGGCTGTTTATGGTCACCTTTCTCCAGTGCAGTTTTTGCTAATTCAACAACGTCGCAGGTGCTTCAAATGAACATATCGTGCCCTGATGTTTAAAACTGTCATAGTGTGCGCAGCGCACATATGGCAATGTTCGCCAGAGATATATACTGTCGCCTTGCTTCTTTCCTCCAGCAGTCAATACTATGGAGGAAGATCTAGTGAAAACCACATTTTATAAAATGGTCAAGGAATACGAATTCAGCCATTGCGAATTGACCAACCATTGTGCCGGGGTTGTCGGGTTCCCAAAAACTCAGGCAGTGGGAATCGTTGGGGAGTTTTCCAAACAGAATGAGTAGATTGCAATAACCCTTTCAGTTCCCTGATACAAAATTGAAAGTAAATAGAAAAAAAGCCTCATTCGCATATGAACTGGGCTCTTTAAATGAAGCAACTCATAATTAAATAAGCCTCTTCTGAATTATCGATTTTATCATTTTAGTAAGATTAATTTAATGCCTGTTGTAAAGTACCAAAGGTTTTCGTTTCTTTATCAAAATTAATGCCTAAAATCAACTGTCTGACAACGTCTGGATGTAGGCCAGTAATGATTGTGCGACATCCCATCATGGAAGTACTGTTAATAGTTTTCATAAGATGTTCAATTATAGTTCACTGGTTTTTCGTCGTATCAAATAAATGATTTTATAACTCCCTTTCAATATTTCAACTGAGGATTGAAAGGCTTATTTGCTTCGGACGGATTACTTGAAGTTGTTTCATGTAGAAACCATGGAAGAGGTAATAGATTGTTATAGCGATAATTTTTCTGAAGAAGTAGATATACTGCTAATGGAATTAGGTGTAACACCTAGTGTATTTTGCAAAACAAAGTACAGAGAATTGCAAAGGATTCGTAAATAGTATTGCAGAGGATATTGCAGACTCCAAGTTGAGTTGACATGGGGCCTCTACGGACAGAATGCACGAGCCTAGAAGCCAGGCACCACAAAGATCTGGCCCAGCCAATGCAGGCTATCATGCCCGCCTCTCCATGTAAAATCTTGCTCAAATCGGTATGCATTTTTCTTTGCAATTCTTTGTACCATCATATTGCAATCGACTTTCCTCTTATAAAAACTTATTTCAGTCCACACTTTAAACTCAACTTTCACTTTATATTTACGTTACTTAAATGTCTTCTTCTATATTCCAAAACTCTCCCTTTCGCTAATCTCCTCATTGAAGTTAGTAGTTTTTTTAAATTATATGTGCAAAATAATACTTGAAATAAGCGCAAATTATCGGTCAAAGTGACACCCACTACCAAACGTACAGACCCCTTGGATACACAATCTTCACAAAAAAAAGAAGATTAGGTTTCGCCGACCTTCACAATGTTCTTGTAATACTTAACTTGCGATACATTGCTATTACCTTTATATTTTCTCGTTCCCATACTTCATTCCTAAACACTGGGATTTTGAATTGTTTCTCCATTTCAGTCATTAAACCAGCTAGTAGAATACCTTTTCTTGGTTGATCTGCATGGATGATTCTTTCATACTCCCTTTGATATTCTAAAAGTGATTTCTTGGCCATCATTATCTGTCTCCTTTAGCTACTTCTCTTTTAGCACGGATTAGTGTGCTTTTAGAAATCCCTGTAATTTCTCCTACTTGCGTATAAGAATTCGTTTCCAATAGCTGTAAAGCGTGTGCTACTTGCTTTTTAGTGAATTTTTTCGGTCTACCTTCACGGAAATCAGGATTCTGCTTCGCAATGGCTTTCCCCTCTGCTAATCGTTCAACTATCATATCCCTGTCAAATTCCGCAATGGCTGATAACATTCTTAAAATTAATCTGCCCATTGATGTATCCTCTACAAGTCCCATATTTAATATGTGAACCTTGATTCCTTTTGCTAGCAATTCTTTAATTAGATTTACCCCATCCTCTGCTGATCTTGCGAAACGATCTAGCTTCGTAACTACTAATGTATCACCTTTTTTCAGCAATGATAGTAACTCTACAAATTGAGGACGATCCGATTTAGTTCCAGTGAATTTCTCTGAATAGATTTTGTCACAACCTTCACTTTCCAATGTCTGCAGCTGTAACTCTAAATCTTGTGACGCTGTACTAACGCGACCATAACCATATTTCATATGTATTTACCCCTTTTCTTGTGGCCAACTTATGATACCTAGTTATGACACCGCCTGACACCTTAACATTACTACATTCCAAAAATGGTGTCAAAACTTAAAGGTTATGACACTCTTGTGGCGTAAAAGAAGACGCGAAAAATGAAATCGAACAAAAATAAACTTTCGATTTAATTCTGTGCTAGAATGAATTGAAAATAGAAAGGAGGGTTTGAAACCGATGAAAGACATATTTTCATACAACGTAAATACTATTGAAAAAACCGCCTATATGAATTGGCGAACACAGCGCTTCGACCATATTAATAATATGATTGTTGTCGCAGAGGGATTTAGTGATTCAGCTTTATTATTAGTAAAAGAGGTTTTGAAAGATAATACAGACAAAAAAGCTGATAATTTGATTTTCCCAATCCTATTTAATGCAAACCACAGTATTGAAGTTTATTTAAAAGCAATCTGCTGGACTCAGAATAAATTATTGGATAAAGAAGATACGTTTAAAATGAATCATGATTTAAAAGGGCTACTTACAAAAGTAGTCGATTTAGAAAACGAATTGAATAACCCGAATGACAAAGCAGTATTTCACGAAATGCTGAGTAACCTAAGTGCGTATATTAATGAACTTTATGGAAAAATCGAAAGAATAATTAAAGACAAAAATGGAAATGATAAACCCCTTTACGATATTACATTTTGTCGTTACACTTCAATCAATGATATAGAACCACAATTCTATATCAATACTTTCGATAACGTAGTAGTGGATTTAGAGAACTTCCTTACAGTATTTGAAGGTGTTTTTGATAACCTTCAATCTTTATCAACAAACTATTCAAGTTTGCTAGAAGCTAAGCAAGAAAATGAATATGAAGCACGCCAGCTTCAAATAGAAATGGAATCTGAATTTCGTGGTGATTATTAAATACCCTCGACTAATGAAGTAGCTAAAAAACAAAAGCAACCAAGAATTTTCTTAACCGGTTTACTTGTGAGGTGCAAAAATACTAATTAAATTGTTTATATACATTATACGTCATACCCATTAATAGGCGTTGTATTACGTATATGATTAAGAGTTACTTCTGCTGCTTGATCGACTGTGTAAGTAGTCCGATTATTAATAAAAAGCGTTAACATTCCATGCCATATTAAACTATGAATATCAGCAAGTTTTTCAGCTTCAACCCCTTGTATGTATCCTTCTCTCACACATTCATCGAGTGAGATCAAGGTTCGCTTAGATTTATCGGATTCTAAAAGCATAAGCCTAATATCATCATCACTTTCTAAGATTTGTACTATGTCAGATGGTGAGTATTCATAGTATTTATGCATGTTAATCGGATGTGTTCCTAGATTAGAAGAAAATACCGCATAATAAATTTGGGGCGATTCAAAAGAATACTTACAAAAGCACTCCCAAATGAGGAAGTATCTTTCTAAAGGTGTTTTTGCTTTTTCGAGATATCCTGGTAAAGCATCCGTATATCTTTTGACCATACTCATCGATGCAAAGAAAATTAAATGAGATAAGTCTTCAAAATAGTTATATATTGTTGCGCTATTATATCCGGCTTTATTAGCAATTTTTCGTATCGTTACCTTATCAAAGCCTTCTTTTTCAATAATTTCAGCAGTAGCACTTATAAAATAGTTCATGATTCGTTTGGTTTGTATATCCTTGTTTAATTCTTTTTGATTTTTCAAAGTACCACCTCTAAGCTGTATAATAAACAATACTGTTACAATTCTGTTTGTTCATATATTATAACCCATCTTTCTATAACTTAAAATCATTTTGGTAAACGCTCTGACTAACTGCTCATTACTATATTGATATTTGTGGGTTTTCGAATAATGAATCACCATTGCTATATGTATTTTACCTATTGGCATCCAAGAAGTGAAAGACATTACAGAGTAAAAGAATATTTAAATGCTGGAAATAAATATGGAAATAGAAGGAGATAGTAGGAAAAGTTAGATCAATGCTTTTATTTACAACCCTATTCACAAAAACCTCGTGACTTTAGTCGAAAGGGTAAATTAATAGATAGGGGCTAAAATAAAGAGACTGCCATTTTAAGCAATTAAGTGAGTTGAAGAAGGGCAGCCTCAATAGTCATCTATTAAGTTGAAACCTAATTCTTATGAAAGTCTTGTTAGAAATACCTTAACTTAGTTATTTCAATATTCCGCTAAATTAATATACATTTTCTTTTTATTACTTCTTGAAACTTTATCCTTTTTATATGTGAAGTTCTAAAACTTTCCCATCACATGAGAGGCTGTAACAATAATTGTTCTGAAACAAAACAAGACTTAACATGATCCCTATTGAAGCGATTAACTGTTTGTCAGCTGAAATGGCTTCATACCGTGATGTGTCAATTTTCATCATACATCCGTTATGATAAGCGTGAAGCAGCTTCTACTTTAGCTAGTTTATCTTTTGTCAATTCACTTTTTTGCTTTGATTGTTTTAGTTTAAAAGGCGCGTAGATAAGAATAATCATTAGTAATAAACCCAGGTAGCCTACAAGCGTATAAAACTTGGATACTAAAGTAGTAAATCCAACAAAACTACAAGCAAATCCAATTGCTAAAGAAATAATCGTTGCAATATTCGCCTTCTTTGTTCCCATTTTAAAAAATCTAGCAACAAAACTATAGTACATACCAAGAGCTGAGTTGAAGATCATCCCAAACAAAACAATAGCATAAAAAATGGATAGAACAGGTGAGAAATCTTCAACAATCTTTAATAATGGCAAGTCGAATGATGCAACAACATGCACTTGAGAGAAAATTGACAAGTGAGCAAAGAGGATCATAAGTCCTATACCAAGACCTCCAATTAACCCACTAATACCTGCAATGCGTGAGTCTTTTTCTGCCCCACCTATAACAAGTGACATTGAAACCCCTAATGCAATACATAAGGAAGCATAGTTTATTGCGGACATGATCCAGTTAGGGAATGATTTGTCTTGACTTTCTGCAATTGGTTTTAGCTCTGCAAAAGACATGTCCATCGTGCTTAAACTATAAGCAAATATAAATATAATGAATATTAATAAGAATGGTGTAACAATTGCAATTAGGGAAATAACTTTCTCAACTTTGAGCATCATAGAAATTGCAACAATAACAGCCATAATTAAACTACCAACGAAAACTGGTAATCCAAACTGCTGATTGAGAGTAGATCCTGCACCAGCCATCATAAGCACTCCAGTACCAAATAAAGTGAATATAATGATACCGTCTATTATTCTTCCTAATTGACGCCCGCTAATTTGATAGATGACTGTCTTATGTGACGTTGCTTTAAGACGACTCCCTATATTCGTCATGACCATTCCGAAATAGGCTAATAAAACAGTTACTAAAATTATTGCATAGGTTCCTCTATGGCCAAAACTTGTGAAATATTGTAATATTTCTTGCCCTGAAGCATACCCAGCTCCTATTATAACCCCAATAAAAGCACCAGCAATCTTTAGTATTCTAAACATAAATAGCCTCCTTTTTTTATAAGAATATAGTCATTATTAGTCAAATTTTCAGCCTTATCTTCTTTTTAAGACAAGAATATCCTGCTCACGATATCCACCAGCATCAGTTGACTCTCGGGGCACCGTCATTATTAACTTTATGAAAATGTCCATCTCAATTATAAAGCAATTCGATATTTCCCCTCCATATTTCGTTTAATATTTTGGTAGACAAAAAATGTCATGGCGCCCCAGAGTATACCACCATCTCTGAAAACAACTAATAAGTGAGGACTTTAGGTTTATTGAGGACTGTGGCACTGAGAGTTTGTCCAAAGTATTCAATACTCAATTCAGTATGGTTTTCCAATACTTCAGGAGCTAATAAGGCAGTGACAATTCCCCTTCCAAGACTGTAACTATAGCCTGCACTTGTGACAAAACCGACTGTCTTCCCATTGCTAATAACAGGTTCATATCCCATGACCACTTGATTCGGTTCATCCAGAATAAGTGTTGACGATACAAGCTTAGGAGTCATTTTGCTGCGTTCGATTAGAAATTTTTTTCCAATGAACTCTTTAGTCAGATCAATCATTTCTACAAGGTAGATTTCGTAGGGGCTGTGCTCACTCCAATAGTCTTTTCCGTATCTTAATGTCTGTGATTCTATGCGCAAGTTTTCAAGGGCACGGTCTCCAACCGCGATCAGCTCATGAGCTTGCCCTGCTTGATAGAGTATGTCCCAAAGCTGTAAGCCTTGATCATTGGTCGTAAAAAACTCCCAACTTTCTGTACCGTTTACATTAGCGAATACTGCTAGAACTGGTACATTATTGATATAAACTTCCTCCGACTGTTTCTTTTCCCATGCGCCTTTGGCAAATGCATTCCGATCAATGGACTGCATGATATCTCTGGCCCTTGGTCCCATGATACCTAGACCACAAGTGCCCGCTGTTTGATCCTGGATGACAACTTTTCCTGATTTGGGGACATGTTTTTGTATCCAGTTTGCTTCTACTGCACCGGTACAAAGAATAAAGAATGAATTATTATCTTTACGTATGATTGTGATTTCATCTTTAATTCCTGCTAATTCGTGCAGCATCAAAGTCTTTGTCGTACTACCGACGGGAATATCGATATTGCTTGTTGTAAGAGACTGTAAAAGCGCAAGTGCCCCTTCACCGCTGATTTCCAGCCGTTTCTTTGATGCCGTTATATCACATAGACCGGCATGTTCCTGCATATGCAGCTGTTCCGCTTCGATAATCGGCGACCAATAGCGCGCCTCCCAGCCTTCACGTTTAAAAATCCTGCTTTCATATCTTTCAGTAAGCGCTTCATTCGCTTCATACCATTGTGGCTGTTCCCATCCTAGTTTTTCATTAAAAACAGCTGCCAATGTCTGCTGGCGCATATAAAATGGACTGACCCGCATATTGCGTGATGTGGCAGACGGTTCGAACGGATGGCGAATATCATAAACCTTTTCATATTCTTCATTTGAACGCGGTTTATAAAAGGCTGGACTTTGTCCATAAGCATCGAAACGATTAATATCGCACAGCTCCAAGTCAAGAGTTGGAGCACCGTTTACAATCCATTCAGCCATTTGTTTACCGACCCCTGTTGAGTGCGTTACCCAAACTGCTTCTGCAGCCCAAAAACCTCGTACTTTTTTCGACTCCCCTAATAACGGCATTCCATCTGGCGTGAACGAGAAAATTCCGTTCATCCCTTTCCTTAATCCCGCTTCTTTTAGGCCGGGAACCAAATTTTGTGCATCTTGCCAAGGATTACCGTAAAAATGTTCAGGTGTAAATGACCTGATGGAAGGCATCTCTTCACTTTCACCAAATTTAGAAACCTCACTTATCTCAATAGGCAATGCTTCATGTTGATAAGAACCGATTCCTACACTATTAAACGCTTGACGATAATACATAGAACTATCTAAATCCCTTACAATTGGAGCTGTTACTTCTTCCGACTCCCCAGCTAATTCAGAAATATCATTTGAGAATATATACTGATGCGCAATGGGCTGAAGAGGGATAGTAATACCTACCATTTCACCTATTCGTTGACCCCAGAACCCCGCACAACAGATCACCAAGTCTGCTTCAAAATTGCCATTACTCGTTTCTACTTCTTTAACCTGATCGTTGACCACATTAATTCCCGTTACTTCTCTATTACCGTAAAACCTAGTGCCGCAGGATTTTGAAAAGTCTGTCATTATATTTATAGCACGCAGAGGTTTAGCAATTCCGTCGGTTGGTACATACAATCCTCCTAAAATATTATCTGGATTAATAAAAGAACATTTTTCTTTACAATCTTCTGGCGAAAGTACGTGAGCTTCAATTCCCCACGATTTCCCTGCTCCCGCCTTTCGTTTTAAATCATCTAAACGTTCCGGCGTTTTTGCTAACTCTAGACTCCCTACCGAATAAAATGATAGATATTCATCATCACTTAATTCTGTAAAAGTCTTAACTGTATGTGAAGCTAACTCTGTAAGCAATTTCGAAAAATTAAGTTGTGCAACAAGCCCTGGAGCGTGAGAAGTCGATCCACCTGTTTCAAATAGGGGACCTTGTTCAATGACTGTTATGTCATGTTGTCCCATTTTATTTAAAAAATAAGCCGTACTACATCCAACAATACCAGCACCAATAATAACAATTTTTTTTTGTTCCATAATTACCCATCCTCCATTTATTCGGACAGCAAATACAAAGATTATGCTATCCAAGATATTATACAATTTAAAATTCTCGTTATATCATTGCTGTTTTATTCTCAACATTTAACTTTTTAGTCACGTCAATGTAATCGCTTTCAATAATGAGTTAGCATTTTTAATGAAATTAATTTCTCTATAATATGAACATCCCTCCTTTTCTAGAAGCACTCAGTAAACAAAACTAATAAAGTAATCATGATTACTTGATAATTACGATAGCACAGGAAGATACGGTTGTAAACATATTTTTCAGACTATTCATAATCTTTTTTAATGCATGCAATACTCAACTAATATAAAAGTGGACGTTTAGAAGGAAAATAGGATTATGACCTAACTAATGCAACAGAACGCTATGATTAGGCTGAAGAAATTTTAAAAGGATTGTAAAAGGCAGTAATAAACAAGTATTAAAAACGCTTGAGGAAGTGATGGAAATATCCCTTAGTGCTATTCACCAGGAAGATGTAGCCAATTATCTTAGACAAATCAAACTAACTTTACCCAGCCATATTTAATAGCAGTTACAACAGCCTTTTGAACTAAAATAATGCAAATGAAAAGCTACTCGTGAGAGTAGCTTTTCATTGTAAAATTCACAGAGATCCAAAAGTTGCGGCATTCTTCTCTTTTTCGCGCGTGTTTACTCCGGATTGTCGCTATGTGCGATTTCCCGGGAAAAGATTATGTGGGTGGCCCCCTGCACTTAGTCATAACTTCTAAATTGAACCAGTATGAAATTATTTCAAATATGCGATAGTACTTTTTAAAGGAGATTCATTTTCTCTAGCATTTCTTTTTTCGTAGGGTTTGTATATAACATCGTCGTATGAATATTTGAATGTCCGGCTTGATTAGCCACTTAATGAATACTCATGCCTTTCTCAATCGCATTTGAACAGAAAAAATGTCGAAGATCATGTGGAGTAATATCTTTTCCGATTTTAACCGAATAAGTATTAAAAAACCTATTCACAACAGTACGATCCAACCTCTTATTTCGGTTGCTCGGGAAAAGGAATTCGCAATCTATTCCTTTTTCTTTTCTTTCCCGCAGCCAAGACTGTAAGGCGATCTTCACTTTATCCCCCATAAAAACGGTTCTAGATTTATCTCCCTTCCCGTCTACAATAAGTATTTCACGGGACACCAAGTTAATATCGGTTGTTTTTAAATTAAGTGTTTCTGAAATGCGTAATCCCCCATAGGCTAGAACAGTTACGATTGCATAATTTCTGGCCTTCCCACTATCCAGCACTAACTGACGAAACATTTCCGCATCCTGAAATTCAACTTTTGCAAGGGAAGCATACTGCTGCTGAACTTTAACAAAATCACTTTTTTCAATAACTAGATCCGATTGTTTTTTGTCATGAATTAAAAACTCGTTGAATTTTACTAAACCGCTTAATCTAGTGTTAATTGTTTTAGGTCCTACCGTTTCAATTGTTTTAAGATAGGATAGATATTCCCGCATATTTTCCCGGTGCAACTTTGTGAATGAAACACCTTTTGATTCATCGAACCATTTTATATATCCATTAACGGATTGAGTGTATCCTTTGATAGTATTTTCACTTAGGTCACTTGAATTTAAATATTCCTGGAAAGCTCCCAACATAATATCATCTCCTGTAAATTATGATGTATTAATTATCGAATACATCTCATAAACTATGTTGCATAATAGCTTGAATCATATCTAATAAAACACAAAAATACAACATAATTGACATTATGTTGTAAAAAGAAAACGCTCACTATTTACTGTGAACGTTTATGAATATCCCCTCCTTTATGCCAGTATTTTATAGGCATGACCCCCTCTTTAAATAAATAATCATTTAAAAACATCACGAACCTGGGTATAAATATTTGGAGATGACAGTCGGCATTAGATTGGGCAAACTCGCAAATTACAGAAGGTACGAATGTCACTTGCATCGCATAAACGATGTTTCCTCTTGATTCCAATTTACAGCTGACCAATCGGTTTTAACATCGTAAAACGCCTATTCGGAGGCAAGTATCTACAAAGATCTATTGGTCTTTAATTTTTCCCTTTCCTATTTTCCAAAATATGCTTTAGTGTCAGGTTCTTTTAAAATATATCCATTCTAGCTTAAACTTTTTACACTATTATTAAATATAAATACTTCTTCTTTAGAGTAATTAGTTACAATATATTTTGTTTTATCCTGATTATATTTATTTTTACGAACTGCGCAAGCAATTGACGGACAAATAGGAAATATATATTCAGTTTTACCTTCGCTGTTCTTGTAAAGACTAACTGGTCTATCTGAGGTTAAAAATTCATATCCCTTTTCAGCTACTAATAATTCAATGTCAATGTCCATGTCCTCGAAACTCTTTATAAATAGGACCACTATTTCTGAAATAAGATAAAAAATACTTCAAATTTAAATCGTAATAAATGCTCTCCAACTGTAACAAATATTTTTCATCTTCATCTAATTCCTCATTTAAAACATTATTAAATTCTTCTCCGAAAATTTTAATTACTTCATAAAAAAAGTCCGTTAATTTTTCATTAGGTGGATAAGTTCTCCAATGAATAGCTACCCAACAAAAGACGGTGAAACTCGAATTCCACCCTCCACTATTTATTAGACAAAGAAAAACACCGAAGGGAATAATCCACATCGGTGATACCTCTATCCTATTTTTATCTTTTAATAACTTCTGAACTTGCGATAGCACTCAATTACGAACGGACAATGCCTACAATGACTAGAGGGCGTTGATAGGAATAAACTTTCCTCTTCTTCTGGCAGCATATCTAAAATCTCTCGCTTAGAATTGATTTCGTTTGCTACACCCAAAGCCCACCGTCTGGAACTTTCCATATCAGTCTGATTGAAAACGTGTTTACTTGCTCTTCTGAATCGAAGAAAATACAAGTTGCCTTTCACTCGTGTTCTGTTCTTTAATTGACCTACAGCCCATGCATACAGCCCTACCTGATGATTGTCACGAACGTCGTATCTAACCCTGTTCGTCTTCCAATCGACTAATTTACTTCCGTCTGGTGATACAAGATCTATATAGCCTTGTAACATCGGGGCTGAATTTCCAACAGAAAGAGGTATCTGAAAATGAATCTCCGTTTCACCCATATTTTCTTTAATCGGTGCGTGACTAACCAACTCTGACATTTCATCCATAGTCACTTCTGGATGAAACTCCGCTTCAATCATCCCGTTTAAAATGGCTTCAAAATGAGACACCCCATTAGTTTTATCCTCTACTGCTTTATGAACCCCTTTACCCAAAGCTAGAGGGTATGAAGAAGAAAAGCATCTTATCTAAAGATGCTTTTCGATTTCATTAGTTTTAGGTGGAAAGCCAACGAGAATGTTCATTTGACTTAGCTAAGTAATCTTTTAACTGATCTGTTGATAGATTTTTGAATTAATCAATCAATCCTAAAAAGTTTTTTCCAAGTATATATTCCTTCTGGTTATCAGGAATTTGAAGTGAATCAATCCAACTTTTCTTTTCCGAATAGTCATATTCATTAAATTTTATCATTCCATATGGTCCGTCGCAACCATAAAGAACTTTACGATATCCTAAATATTCCACTGCCTTCTTTACAATAGATGGATTAAGATAATCACTTGATGTGTCAACAAATACATTTGGTTGATCCTTAATGTATTTCCAAAGTTTTTTCCAAAAAGGAAGACCGGCGTGAGCATAAATTAATTTAAGTTTGGGGAAATTTTCAGGTAAATATTTATAGGAGTCTGGTTCTGAAGATAGATGAATAATCATAGGTATACCTTTTGATTCACACATAGTCGCAACTGGAGCAAGTGCCTCAATACTATATTCATGCATGAACGGATGAGCTTTCACTCCAATAAAACTAGGTTTATTAAGGTATAATTCTACTTCTTCCACTGATACAGGAATCAGTGGGTTTAGTGCTACCCAGCCTAGAAATCGGTCTGGAAATCTATTAATTGCAGTAGCAACAATATCATTGCTCGGTTTGGTAAAAATCTTGAATGAATTGCCATAAAGTTTCAAATAGCCATCCTTTACTAGACCATCATAAATTCCGAGCCCCATTTGAGGTGCATTTAGTATTAGAAAACGGAATAAGCTTTGTAGATTATGTTGAAAAGTGCTATCCAATTCAAACATTTTTTCGTTCATGGGGGCAATTAGCGCTGTTTTAGTTACATCATTTTTATCCATACCCTCTATCATTTTTTCTAGAGTCAACATTGTTTCATCCACATGAAAATGGCAATCAACAATCATTTTAATCCTCCCCCTCAAATTACTATCTTATTTGTATTATCAAACCACTTAACTGTGACTCACCTCTAGCAGACTTAGATAACATCTCGCTGTTAAAAATTAAATAAAAAATCTGAGACTAAGTGGACACACAGGCAAAAGAACTTATAGATTACCATCTCATTTCATTAGTTCAACATAAACATCTATTTAAGTATATTTCTTCACTCGTTTCATATATACCTTCATCCAGAAACTGCCTGCCCCGTTACTTGAAACATGAAAGTTTCCGAGTTAACTTTCCCTATCGAATTCCCACACCCGTTATTTTAATAGGTGTAACCCCTTGTAAGATCTCATATAAAAATGAATTCCTCTTCTCCAAGGGATTACTCATTACAATTTAATTATTCTATTGTTATTTTGTTTCGTACAATACTTCCGATACTGGGTTAGGAACAGTTAGCTTTTCTTCTTGAACAGGAAATTTGAAATCTAAAGCTAAGTTGTCTTCTTATCTTGCTGTTTTTTTCTTATTTGCATTTGACATGACTCAGCTCCCTTCCTATAACAAATATTCATAATTTTACATCATACATTTAACCCATATTTTTCAGTATCTCCTACTTCGCTAATAAACTCTCCGGAATCATCTAAGAAATAAAAGAGCTTTTGAAGGTCTTTAATGCCATCCCGTAAATCCATATCTAGGGCCATCCCTACTATAAGCGTTTAGTAGTCACCTTTAGCGGTTGCAAGGGCCTAATTGATTCAGTAATTATAATAAGTCGTTCGTTGAAGTGTTTACCGCTCTTTTTCAAATACAAAAGCAAATCAATGCCGTCCCGATGCTTCAGTTCCGATACCTTTTGCAGCAAGACATTCTGATCACGCAATGTGTTCATTACATCGACAATATCCATGTTGTTTCCATGCAGTTCTTTAAGTAGCTTCGTTACATTACGTGCTGATAGTTCCTGAACGGTTGCGAAGAATGCATCCTGCTTTCCGAACAAACCTTTTAATACATCGACCGTCGCTTCCGCTACTGTATCCGTGTCACCTTCCATTGGATTGAAACATGCGGAATTGGATTTGTCAGGATCAACATGAATACATGGGATATCCATTTCGAAACACATTTCATTTACCATTGCTGCAACATCACCTTTTGGTTCGACAACGGGTATACCTAATGGTACCCCTCGTTTCTTCTGCAGCAGTAATTGATAAATCATCGGTTTTAATATCGTTGTCGTTTTGCCATAACGTGTTGGACCTACTGCAAGCATATGTGTGAAACAATCACTCCCTTGCCATACAATCGGCATACCCATCTGCCTCACCTCCTATCAGTTTCATTTTTTTATCCAATCCCACTTGCTGAAGTTCTCATGGATTTGATCAATTTTGAATGGTGCACGATAACCTTCTTCAAAGCTGAACAACGTCAGGATGGTTCTCAATATTTTATATCTGAGTAATCCCAGGTGCTCTTTGTTCTGTTTTTTTAACATTAGTTGATTTGCATGTTCACCTTCTTCCCATAATAATTCGGGTAACGCATTGGAATTTTGGGATATACGCTTTCCCCAAAAACGCATATCCTTTTTGAAGGTTTGGGTATCCATCATCCTCAACAGTAGAAGGGATGTTTCAAGGACGACAAAACCCAGCTCGATTAGATCGGCTGGGCTTTGTTCTGCTACATGGGCTTTGACCTCCGGGTAGATATACAGCTTAGTTCTACAGATTTTAGTTTTGAAAAACACTTTGCGACTTCCCTCTTTCGAAAAAAATGGAAATAAAAATAACACGTTCCATTCAATGGCTGAATGAAACGTGTTTTGTGTCAAACAGATTATTTTAAATCTTACTTCTTCAGGCAATGGAAACCCAGTAGGCGTCTTTTGGAAGCCTATCGTTAACATACTAGAAGCTGAGAATATTGAGTTTCTAGTCGTGAATGCCCAACATATGAAAGCAGTGCCGGGTCGCAAAACCGATGTGAAGGATGCCGAATGGATTGCCAAGTTACTTCGTCATGGACTACTCAAAGCGAGTTTTATTCCTGATCGAAATCAACGGGAACTTCGGGAGTTGGTTCGCTATCGTCGCAGTATTATTGAAGAGCGCGCAAGACAACCTAATCGGATTCAAAAAGTGTTAGAAGGAGCGAATATCAAGTTGGACTCCGTTGTCTCCGATATTATGGGTGTTTCAGCTCGTGACATGCTTAATGCCATCGCAGATGGGGATGATGATCCTATAAAACTTGCTAGCTTCGCTCGTCGTACAATGAAAAAGAAAAAAGATGATCTTGAACGGTTGGATTCTATCCCTGGCGTTGCCACTCGTATGGCTGAACAAATCCTAGCTGAAGTCGGAATCGATGTCGGGAATCAATTTCCAAGCTCTTCCCATCTATGTTCCTGGGCAGGATTAGTCCCTGGCCATAATGAAAGTGCTGGCAAAAGGAAATCCACGAATATGAAAAAAGGAAACAAATATCTAAAGTCGGCCTTAGTAGAAGCCGCTCACTCTATAAGAGGGTTGAAGACCTATCTTGGAGCAATGTATAGGCGCACAGCTGCACGAAAAGGCAAAAAACGTGCAGGTATTTCTGTCGCTCATGCCATTTTGAGGATTGCCTATTATCTCTTAACACGCAAAGAAATGTATGTAGACTTAGGCGTAGATTATTTTGACAAACAAAAGCAACAATCTATTGTACGGTATTCTGTTCGAAGGCTCGAAAACTTAGGATACAACGTTACAATTACTGAACCGCAAGTCTTCTAATCCAACAAATAACTCGATCCAAACCCAGGCGCTGCATTTTTTTAAAAAAACATGAGTTGCGTCTTCTTTAGTGTTGCCATTTTTACGAAGTTTTGGCATTTAATTTTCATGGGAATTGAATAAGAACAGAAACGCTTACGGAACAACTTTATCGACGTTATTACATATTTCAGTGGCGGTCTGTCAAAATTCATCAATTATTGGACCGATAACT
The DNA here is from genome assembly GCF_056786515.1 of Sporosarcina sp. Y838. NCBI lineage: Bacteria > Bacillati > Bacillota > Bacilli > Caryophanales > Caryophanaceae > Sporosarcina > Sporosarcina sp. Y838. The sequence continues at coordinate 18,856 of NZ_JBXCJD010000032.1, forward strand.
ATTAATTACCCATAATTTATTTGATTTTCTCCGCCAACTCTAAAATAATTCCCTCTGGCCCACTGCAGTAGCATAACTTATAACTTTCTTCATAGTGTAGTATCTCACTAAAGATTTTCGTACCTTTCTTTATCAACTTGGCAACAACAGCTTCAATATCTTCGATGGTCGTAAAAAGTAAGATTAAATAGTTCATTTTCTTTTTCATTTTAGAACTCTCCTATAATAGTTTCATACTGTTCATTCTAAATATCTGTTAATGTTAACCTATTGATAATAGTACATTCCAAGATTAACTTTATTTCAGTGAATACTTTGTTCAAAGTCTGCAGTATAATATTTCAATAGGTCGCGAGAATCTAAGCCCTCCGACATATCGACACCATTAAGTTGCGCCGATGTAATACCATCCTCGCCAGAAATACTAACTTATATGCGGACGAGCACTTCGTACCAGCCCGTTACTTCATATTTACAACTAAAACTTCTTATAGATATATCAAAGTTGTAGAGCTTGACATTAAAATAAACACAAAAAAGGCCATTACCTATAAGGCAATGACTTTTTAATGAGACCGGCGAAGTCCTACTCTCACAGGGGGAAACCCCCAACTACCATCGGCGCTGAAGAGCTTAACTTCCGTGTTCGGTATGGAAACGGGTGTGACCTCTTCGCAATCGTCACCAGACTCTTTGAGCTTGTTCGCTCAAAACTGAATGAAACAGACATTGTGTGCATGAATCAGGGTAATC
>NZ_JBXCJD010000033.1:0-19532 GCF_056786515.1 Sporosarcina sp. Y838
CTTCCTCTCCCAGCCGTAGTATCCAATACCCGTTCTGTATACATTTTCATCCTCTGTGGTGTAGCGCTGATTTTGCGCTACATGTATGGCTAACGGGCAGGTTAGTTACGGGGGGGAGTTCAATAAAATGCCCTTTCGATTAGTTGTAATATTCGATATAATAATGCTGTAATGTAAATATTTATTCATTGAATAGGTGGGATTCTATGAACTTGGTTTGTGAGTCTGAAAAATTAGATGATTATTTACTTGAATTAAATGAAGTTAATTATTCTAATCCAATTATAAAAAAGAAAGCAAGTGAGCTTTTCAATCCATCTCAAACGGAAATTGAAAAAGCTAAAATAGCTTTTGAGTTTGTTCGTGATGAAATTGCTCATTCTTGGGATATTCAATCATTACGAATTACTTGTAAAGCTTCGGGCGTTTTAGGCTTAAAAGAGGGAATTTGCTATGCTAAGTCTCACCTATTAGCTTCTTTATTGCGTTCACAGGGAATACCAACAGGTTTTTGTTATCAAAGATTGATGTTATTTGATACTACAGATAAAGGGTATTGTATTCACGCTTTGAATGCTATCTTCTTTAAATCACTTAATAAATGGTTTAGGGTAGATGCTCGTGGAAATAAAAAAGGAATTGATGCCCAATTTTCAATTGAAGAGGAAAAGTTAGCTTTTACAGTTAATGAGGGACTTGATGAAAAGGATTATCCAATAATCTATGCTAAGCCTCATCCTAAAACAGTTGCTGTTTTAGAAGGACATACGAATGCATTAGAAATGTATAAACGTCACTTACCAGAGAGGTTATAGTTGTTTCCCTAACGGGTGCTGGTTAAATAAGACCATCATTTCGATGGTCTATTTTTACGTCCAAAACATCAAGTAGATTTCGAAGATACAATGTGAAATGTTACACTTCAACTAACGACGCAGCTTAGTTCAATAAGGGAATAAAAAAGCGACTACTCAAATGTTAAAATAAGATGAACTTTAATTTGAAGGAGGTAGTAAGTACAGTGGTTATTAATAACCTTAAAACTAATGAATATTTCGAATTAGAAGGAGAAGCCTACTTAGAATTGTTTGATCAGAATATTAAGGTATATATAGATCAAGAGTCAGATATCGAATACGCAGAACTATGTATAACTTACTTAAACACTTTAAGTGAGGGTCTTATAGATGAAATTTGTAAAGCATCTATAAGATACTGTAATGAATTTCTTGATGATATTGGTGAAGATATTATAGAATTTTCTAAACCGACAGATGTTTTAACACATATTACACCAAACACTATATGTATTCCGAAACCTAAAAATAAATCTGAACCTGTCATTGATTTAGAATTAAATTGCACATGGGAAGAAGAACATGGTATGGAATGGGTCATTCGCAATGGAAAAGTTATGTATGTAGGACCTTATAATGGTATAAATCCATATGGGAATTGCGATATTGGAATGGATTGGAATTATGCTTAATCCATGATTTCATGCAATATCGCTCATCCTAAGTACCTAGGACGGGGAATTGGTGTTGAGTTGGTAAAGGAATTATTGCGAGAGTCTGAACGTTTTGGATTAAGAACTATAATTGTCATACGAGGAAGAAAAAATCTAACTTTTATTAAGATTATGGCGATCATCTAAATAAAAAATCTTACTCAACTAACGTGGTGCTATAGCTGAACGTGGGTAAGGTTTTTAGATAATCTTATTACAAATTTAGATGCCAAATTAAATAATGTTGTTAAACACGTCTCGTTATGTCATTGAATGAAACGTGTTATTTTTATTGTCTTTTTACGAAAGGAGGAAGTCGCAAATTGTTTTTCAAAACTAAAATCTGTAGAAATAAGTTGCACATCTACCCTGAAGTGGAAGTCCATGTAGCTAAACAAAGCCCATTCGAATTATTCGAGTTGGGGTTTGTCGTCCTTGAAACATCCCTCCAATTTTTAAGGATGTTGAATGGGCGCTTTAGTACGTAATGAAGTTTTGTGAACAATAAGACCGCTGATTGCAGTTCAGCGGCCTTAAACACAGTCACCTTAATGGTGTAGCAGCAGTATTGCCGAACCTGGCGATTGCTAAACGTGGGGGTATTTGGCAGTATACACAAACTATGCAGTAAAGGATACGAGGTTAACAGAGTCATTTATGAATGACAACCCTTGTACCTATTGGAACTCTAGATGACAATTCTAGAACATCATGATTAAACATTCTAATACATCCACGTGAGACATTCTTACCGATTGAAGCTGGGCTACTTGTGCCGTGTATACCGTAATGAGGCTTTGATAATCCCATCCAAAGCACTCCAAATGGACCTCCGGGATTACGTTGTTTATTGATGATCGTGTAAGTCCCAGAAGGTGTCGGTGACAATATTTTTCCAACTCCAATTGGATAAGCTTTTATAAGTCTGTTTCCATCAAAAAGTTTTAATTTATGTTGTGAAGTAGATATGTCAATCCATATCGCCATGAGGATCAACTCCGTTCTTTGAATATTGTATGGAGTAACCTAGGGATCTGTGAATTAACAGAAATTAATAGAACAGTTAATGAGGAAAGAAAGCAAAACTGCTTAAGGAACAGTTCGACCATTATAAGCCGGGAAAGAGAAATTTCTTACCCTAATGAGTGCAGTTGTAAAAGGATTCTCCAACTTTATTGCTTTAAAGACCAAATATAATTACTTTGTTGTTATCCATCAGAACACGTTCCATTCATCCTTTGAATGAAACGTTTTTTTTTTGTCCTTTAACAGAAGGGAGAAATCAAAACATGTTTTTTAAAACTAAAATCTGTAGAAATAAGCTGTACTTCTATCCTGAAGTAGAAGCCCATGTTGCAAAACAAAATCCAACCGAACTATTCGAGCTTGGTTTTGTCGTCCTTGAAACATCCTCCTATTGTTGAGAATGATGGATACTCAAAACTACAAGAGGGAAATGCGGTTTTGGATGAAACGTATATCCCACAATACAAATGCGCTACCTGAATTATTATGGGAAGAAGGTGAACATGCAAATCAACTAATGTTAGGAAAACAGAATAAAGAACACCTGGAATTACTCAGATATAAAATATTCAGTACCATTCAGACGTTGTTCAGTTTTGAAGAAGATAGTCATAGTCGTTCACTGTTCAAAATGGACCAATTACATGAGTACTTCGGCAAGTGGGATTGGATAAAGAAATGATATCGAGAGGAGGTGATGCAGATGGGTATGCCCGTTGAATCCGGTGACTTTATTAGTGAAGTAGAAGAGACATAAGAAAATGGGTTAACCATTTCAGCCAACTGTTCTTTTTTCATCTTCATTCGACGGTGTAAATGTTTGAGTAGCCTGCGATTCTGGGTTTACTCAGTTCATCCGTTGTTGAAACTGTAGAATGTCCTAAGTTATGTGAAATTACATTTAAATGCACATTTGCTTCCATTAATAAAGAAGCGAACGTTTGTCGAAATGAATGGGGGGTAATGTGCTTATTCAAATCAGGCATTCGTTTCAATAGTCGCTGAAGAGGATTAGAAAACTGATTGATTGTATACGGATGAAATACTGGAAGAGTTAGATGCAAACCGTAACCACATGTACGGTGAATTCCAGCCTTCATCGTTCTATTCCTCGAAATTCATCTACCTATAGTTTAACACGTAGATAATGAATCGTGATATATATCCGACGCATTAAGATGGATATCGAGTTCCTGATCCATTTCCACCTACGACTTTCCTCATACCCTGGAAGAACGGTGGCGACAGGAGGGGGACAGAGGTGTTATCTGAGACCGCAATTCAGTTGATTAAATGTTGGGGCTGTTTGCTTAAAAAGAAAGGGATGAAGCATTCACTCCATTGAATAAATGAATGAATTGTAAAAGTACAATCAATAAATTGGACAAGGGAAACATCGATAACTAAAATTGAAATGGAATACAAGAAGGAGTGATGGGCTATGTATCGTAAGGTAGAAGATTTTATAGAGGACTGGACTGTTTCATCTGAAGGAACTACCAATGTGATGAATGCAATGACAGATGAAAAGCTTGACCAAGCTATTGTGGAAGGGCATAGCTCGCTAGGTTGGTTGTCTTGGCATTTGGTTGGCGCTGCAGGGGCTTTCGGCCATTTTGCTGGATTCGGGGTTCAAGGACCTGACCGACAGGAGCCACAACCAACAAGTGCAAAAGAAATTGCCAAAGCTTACGAAACACTTGCGCAGGCAATTAAGAAAGAGGCAACCAAACTGACCGCTGAAGACCTACTCGAAGAAGTTACAAGTTTCACAGGACCAACTAAACGAGGAAAATTACTACGCGCGCTCATCGACCACCAAACACACCACCGTGGCCAAATGACCGTCCTCCTTCGTCAGGCGGGGTTGACTGTTCCACCCATTATGGGACCAACAAAAGAAATGCAAGTATAACGAAATGGGCTGTCCAGAAACTCAGTGTAAACTGTTTTTTCTGTACAGCCCATTGGCGTTTAGTAATAAAAAGGTGCTGGTTCTACTCCAAGTAAAACTAGAAAACTCGGCGATTGCCGAGCCTTTAGGCGATCCGTAGTTACAGCGGAGGGTAAAGCTATTGTCAAAACACCTTACATATTTTAGAGGCATTCGCTTGCGAGGATAACGAAACTATGGAGCGCATTCTTCCATCCGAACTGGGTTTAACGAAATAATCATCCATGCAGATCAACCAAGAAAAGGTATTCTACTAACTGGTTTAATGAATGAAATGGAGAAACAATTCAAAATCCCAGTGTTTAGGAATGAAGTATGGGAACGAGAAAATATTAAGGTAATAGCAATGTATCGCAAGTTAAGTATTACAAGAACATTGTGAAGGTCGGCGAAACCTGATCTTCTTTTTTTTGTGCAGATTGTCCAAGGGTTCTGTACTTTTGATAGTGGGTGTCACTTTAACCGATAATTTGCGCTTATTTCAAGTGTTATTTTGCACATATAACTTTAAAAAACCGACTAACTTCACATGAGGAGATTAGCTGGGCTTCTTCATTGCAACATAAGATAGATTTTATTAGGTTATTGAACGTAGAATAATGAACAAGGATTTGTAACGTCTATAGCCGTAAAGAGTATTCATTTCAACGGGGATCTGAGTGTGTTCAGAAAAGGACGAGTTTTGGAACGTAGAAAAAGAGGAATACCGACTAAAATAAAATACTTAACTTCTAAGCTCATCTGCTCGCTATCAAATATTTGTTTCTTTTATTATGCATTATTCTGTTTGAAAAAGTTTTATTGAAGAAAAGAACGTCCGCAAACTAATCATATAGTTTAACGGACGCACAATATAAATACTCCTCACTTTATTTATAGGTCACTATGTTGTTGAAAGGCTGGAAGGTTTATTCTGAAAATTGTACCTTTATCGAGTTCACTACTTACATGAATGGTACCATTCATTCCTTTGATGATACTATAAGAAACCATCATTCCAAGACCAGTACCTGTTTCCTTAGTTGAAAAATATGGTTGACCAAGACGATTAATTTGTTCTTGTGACATTCCAACACCTTGGTCACTAATCTCAATTTGGACTGTATCTTGGAAACTAGACAAGTGAATTTGAAGCTTACCTTCCTTTGACTTCATCGATTCAATTCCATTTTTCATGAAATTGATCAAACATTGTTGGAATTTTTTTCTTTCACCAATCGACACAAATTGATTTTGCTCTTGATTGTATATTTTTCGCTCTATTTCAACTCCGTTAATTGTTGCCAAATGACAAATCACATTGACGGCCTGTTGTATTTCTTCATTAATATTGATCTTTTCATTTTTTTCTAAGGTTGGTTCAGCAAAGGTTAAATAATCATTAATGATATCGGTAGCTCGATCTAATTCTTTTAAAGTAATACTAATGAATTCGTTTCTTTTTTCAGGGGAAATATCATCAGATAATAATTGAATATAACCTCTGCTTACTGTAAGTGGGTTCCGAACTTCATGAGAAATACTAGCTGCCAAGTGGTAAACCATTTGGAGTTTTTCTGCCTTAATCAAGTTTTGCAATAAACTAGAGTAATTACGAATTCCTTCCCATATGATCGTTGAAATAATAATACCCAACAGATTAATACTATAAAACTCGAAGAGAAACAAACTTGGTTTATAACCCGAGAAATAAATGAATTCCAAAGAATCAAGAATGATCATCCCAATGAGTGATAATGTCACTGAAAGTAAAAGTTTTTGCTTCAAATTCATTTTTAAATAATTTTTGGAAAGGATGCAAGTTGCAATTCCGATAATAATAAATACTACAGATGCTGGATAAAAACCCATCCCTCCCAATGAGAAACGAATAAGAAGAACGATAGCTAATTGTAACAACCCTAGTTTATAACCACCATATAGACCACCTAGAATAAATGGAACATAGCGTAAATCCCAAAAGTTATTATCGTTTGAATATACCGGAAATACCATACACAATACAAGAGTGACAATAGGGAATAAAGCGATTTGCCAACTTTTTAATTCTTTTGAACGGTAAGCATAAGTAGAATGTAGGATTTGTAATAAACTGAGAGCTAGTAGAATAAATAGAAAATTGATGAGCAAATCTTTTGTAATAAGATCCATGTGAGCACGTTCCCTTAATTTTATGACTAGTCTTATAATAGCGTACGTCTGTGGTTAAAACAAATTCAGACAATATTTTCATGAATAATCAGCTATAAACCAGATTAATAATAAAATGACACAGACTCGATATCTATTACACTGGTCGAATCTGGGAGTAAACATGCTCTCAGGCATTCTTCGTATTTCATGGACACGCCTTTAGCTATTTTGCAATCAGTAGTGTTTTTCCCTTGAAAGTCGTTTTAAAACTAAAAATAGGAAACTAGCCGACATTTTATTATTTCATTCTTAGCCAATTCATTCTGTACATAAAAGTACACATTCACTGCCAAGTGTGAAAAACATAGCTGAAAACAGTTCGTAAAAGTAAAAAACAATTATTGAACGTTCCTTCATACCTTTGCAACTTCCCGAACGAAAATGTATAAATAAACGTGCTCAAAGGGGTGTTCTATTTTGGAGTCGCGAAAATTCGGATATGTCAGGGTAAGTCCAAAAGAACAAAATGAAAGCCGACAAATGGAAATAATCAAAAAGATAGAGATTAGCAAGCGTGACATTTTTCTCGATTAGCAATCAGGCGATCAAAGGAAAGAATATATAGAATATCTCCTTTTCTAATCATTCGTTTCATTAACTGATATTGTTCACGATGAAAGTTCTTCCGCAGCAAGGAGGAAATCTATCTTTATATTTTGTGGTATCGAGTAAAAGGCATATCCAGTACTACTATATCAACCCCAATTTCCTTCGTAAGTTCTTGCCACTCTTTCCGTTAGAGCAATAAAGAAGAGAGGAGAGTATTCTTCTCTTCTTTCTACATAAATGGTCGTTTTTCACTGCAGACAGGGAAGGGAGTCGCGGAGAAGGAAATCGTTCTGGACAACATTGCTCTGGAATATAAAAACCATTTTTTAATTCTTGGTCTGGTATCACACTTGAATTACAATCATCGTGTTTATGTTCCATTTACTCACCTACTTTCTTATGGGGTGAATACTGAGGGAGTAGAAGACAAACAGCTCCAATTTAACATGGATGTGATAGTGCAAGCATTCATCTACGGTAAACAATGAGCAGTAGTGATTAAAATCAATTTTCCAGGGTGCGTTCCTATAACAAGTAGAGGCGCATTTTGTGTATTATATGAATCAGGAAGATTGCAGTAGGACTAAACTACTTAGAGGAGTCCTCTTCCTTCTGTCGAATATTGGAAGATAGAGGGGAGGGGATTCTATGATTTTCGGTCAAGAGGATTTATCGCAATATAATTCAGCAAAATCGCCATGGTTCAATATAGCAACTAACGGTAAAGTTGATATCGGTATTGAACAAGATTATATCCAAAAGTCGGTTTGACTTCCGAAGGAATGTACAAAATGGTAGATGAATGGTTAAACAGCATCCACGGATTGTCAAGAGAACAGAGGGAAAATCTTATTAATAAACTTGAAAAGTAATAGGCAAGAACGTCCTCTACAGGGACGTTTTTTTATTTTCGTGAAGCATACTGAGTGAGATGGTAAGGGCGTGGTATGAGATTCACTGGTAGAAAGTTTCCATACCAAAATGATAATGAATTAAAAAGAGCAGATTAGGCTCTTAATAATATCCTTTTATCTTCTTGAGAGATTCTAAAAGTACGATACAATACCACTGAAAAAGTATTCTGAACTCCCGATGACATGTAAAAATTAGCTTCATCATAATAAGTATTGTTGTAGATAGGTTTTAGAGCTTTTGCAAGCACGATTGCTAGTCTTTTATTTTCATTCAAAAATGGAAGGTGAAATCCAACTTCTAAAAATGATGCTACTTAACAGAGGTACTCAATTACAGAGCCGTGAAACTATCGCGCTATCGGTTAAATAAATTTTAATGGAGTTGATGCACAAAAAGAGGGTAAATAAACAATGAGTTCAAGGATGCTTTATCTAGAATGCGCTATCCGGTATTACAGATTTCTAATCTGGAAAATAGAAAAGGGAGCGATGATATGGCCTCAGCCTGTTCAATGTTATATGACGGGTTAGCAAAACGCTTTATGTTTGAATTTGAAGGAGACTTAGGAAGCATGAGTTTGAACAATTGAACAGAAATCTAATTTAAAAGGAGATTTTTAAAATGAAAAACTATGAAATGATAATTGAACATCAAATTGGAAGTAGAATGTGATGCTGATAATGGTAAACATTTCGAAGGACGATGGTTGATGAGTGGCATAATGCTGAGTGTTGTAGGTATTTATGCAGTTATTGGATTGATGATGTGATAAATGAAAACTATAAAACTAAAAAGGGGATATTAAAAATGAATGTAAACATACAAAAGGTAGAAATGAAAGAGATCTTGGATGCGGTTGTTACCAGAATTGATAATCTAGAAAATTTAATGGTGGGAAACGGATTAATGACAATGAATGATTTTAATCGAGATATATTGAAACCTATTATTGTCGGATTTGAAGATATGGAGAAAAATCTAATCGGCATTGGGAGCGATACGGGAGACACTCTTAAAGATATGAAAGAAACGTATGGTGATAGTGGGCTTGAAATGATGAAATTTGCGATGATGCTTAATAGATTAAAAGATAATTGAATGATGCAGATAGGAAGGCATTGATTATGAATGAATTTGGAGCTTTGAATGAGGATTATGGGAATGTATCTAAGCCATTCACTCTATCCTTTTGAATCACCAAATTGTTGATGATAGAATAAAATATTAATATAAAGTCAATAAATTTTACACCTGAATTAGAGAGTGTTTGTATATTGTTTGATGCGAGCATCCTAGAAAGGGTGCTCTTTTGAATTACCTGAATTGTTCTTTAAATTTATTCCACTATTATAAATCTGCTTTTATCGTATAAATTGTAATCCTCGATATCGAATCCACGATACTCTTGTTTTTCAAAGGTAGTTGTACAACTCGTTCATAAATAACATTATCATCAGCTGTTTTCGCAAGAATGGAACCATATATGCCTAGCCAAAAAAGGGTGAGTGGATTCAACAATGACATTTTGAAACCGGTTAGCATTGATGTTCTAAGACGGACTCACGGCATGCAGGGGCTCAAAGAATGGACAGAATTGTCGCACTCGGATGTCTACGAAGTGAAAGTGAAAAAGGATACCTATTACTTAAGAAGAATCTGGGGCTGAAAAAATGAAATAACCCTCTGATATCTTTTACAGTGCATCCCCTAAATTAGTAACGTTCAAAACTGAGGGTTTTTAATGTCTATTCTAAGGGGCGCACTTCGCGTATCTCATTTCGGAAATTAATGTTAGTAAAAGTACACTTTTTACGGACACTAAACTCGAGAACTATCAATCAAAAATAGAGCGTTGTTGCCGATGGAGCCTTTGGCGACATAAGGGGGAGTGCTTGAAAACAACTTATCCTGTGAGGAATGACAAGGAAAACGGCCGATCAATATGTGGGAAGGTCTTCTTATTTGACTGGGCGATAACATGGATCCAGGAATACATATAAAAAACGCTCCAAATCCTTTAGTGTAAGGGTTTGAGGCGCTTTTTGAAGATATGTTGATCAGGATTGGAAATGAAAGGTCATACATTTTCTATATAAGAAAATATATCAAGGAGGCACCAATTGTCAATTCTAAATCCGTCCTTCTTTTCCGATACTATGTCAATACTAGCGCAATTAAGACATTGATACTCCAAAATCAAATAATTTGTCGGTAAAAACCCGAATTAACTAAAAATTAATATGTTAATTACTAACTATATTTAGGCACCAAGAGAAATTTTCCCAAGCGGATTGCCAGCCTATGAAATGCTCGGATGAATCATCCCAACGGACATCGAATTTCTTCTGACCGTTTACATCCACTAAATACAGTGCAAGGGTATTATCCTCCTTAGAGACAGCTATCTTCATACCGATTTGAAGTTCTTCTTGAGTGAACGGTACGTCTGAAACCGAACGTAGCTGTGCCTGTTCAAATACTTGTTTGTTAATGATTTTGTAATTCATAATAAACCTCCAATAAAACTTTTTATTCATTATATAAGTTCCTATCTCATCCGCAAATCATAGGGCTACAAAAGTATATTTTATATTCATTTAGCGATGAATACAATAATAAAATGAATTCGCTCTATTCAATTAGACTAAGGATTAAGATGTGTTTAAACCAGTGGCTAAACCAAAACCATCGACACGGACTAACTTTGAAAACTGTACAGACTTACGTACGGTATATCCAAGCGGTGTTCAAAAGATCACCCGGCATATCAATCGAAAATGGACCGAGACAAAGACGGATGGGCGTGTGAACGATAATGGGAAAAGCAAAATACACACTTGATCGTGTTGAAGAAGGTCAATATAATTTTTCTAGAGTATCCTGTATCCCGGCGAATGAAGTCACTGGAGAAATTTCCAAAGGCGATAGTGTATAAATTAGCCAATCGGATATAATAGCGAAGTCATTCAAATAACACTCTTTTTTGAATCGTTTCCATATCTGTTTTAATGTTTACTTCTCCTATTTGAAAAAGGCATAAAAAACAACGGCTGGGAAGGAGAGCAAAAAGCGTCCTTGTTTGACAAGAACACTTTTCATATCAATATTTACTTACTGTCACATTTACTGAGTAACCAGAGTTTGCTGATATAAGCACTTCATAAATTCCAGCATTTTTTATTTTGAGTGGAAAAAAGACGAGGGCGTATATCTTGAAAAAATGTGAAAACATTTGAAAGTGACCCACTCACATATTTCGTGGTTAGGTCGCTATTTCTTATGCTTGCGGTACGAAATCTAGTAGCGCTTGCGCAAGCATTCATTGATCTAAATCCAGATTTCAAAAGCTCCATTAACATTTTCAATTCACGGTTGTGGAGCTCTTCCGTAGTTATAGCAAGTTTTTCATCGCTTAACCCCGTGTTTTCGCCTGACTCAACACTTGAAAGCATGTAGATTAACACTCCTTTACTGTTATTCTGTCGAAATATAAATTGATTAAATACGAGTGACAGATTTTATTTAATCTCTATTATCTGCGGCAACCTTAGTTTCTTCCTGCTCGTCCAACCCCGCGCTTTTACTTTGGCATGAAATGGTGTCTTCCTCGATAGCAATTTATCTTTTATTTCCTTCGTGAATCCAATCGTAACACTCCCTAAATATTCGCCATCAATACTTTGCAATTGGACGGTAAGTGGCCCAAACGTGATTTTCGACACAATCACATCATGGTAACTCCAATTAATGATTTTTCGCCAGTCATCTGAACGCGTACGAGACAAATAGAGACTACCTACTCGCTTAGCAATGATACCTTCCATTTTGTTTTCTTTTATAACATCAAATAGTTGTTCGCCTTCGGTATATACGTAGGGCACTAAATTAATATGTGGTGAATCGATTGCGGTTAAGGTTTCGGTTAATAACCCTTTTCTTTCTTCGATTGGCCAATGTGTCACTATTTCTGAATGATAAGAAATAACGTCAAAGGCCATCAACGAAATAGGTTGATTCTTGTTACCACTAAATCGAGACATCGCGCCCTCGAAGTAATCTGGTGACTCATCTCCAGGCGCAATCAGTTCTCCATCCAGTAATACTTCATTGCCTCCAAAATAAGTTCGGGGAAAATACTTGTTGTAATTGTTCCGTGACGTGTATAGGACCGATTATTTTCCGCTAACAGGCGAATTCCGTTAAATTTCGGTTCATAAATCCATCCATCATCCGATCTAACTTCCTCTTGATACCCGAGGAGCATGGGCTTAACTAACTTCATGCCCGTTTCTTTTGCTCCTTGATAGATGCAACGCTTTTCTCCATAGCATCCATTAAATTAATAACATTCGACGGCTGTTCTGCATTCTTAGGTATTTTACTCTTAATCAATTTTTCTAAGCGCTCACGATATTCGTCATGATATTTAGTGGGTTCAAATTCTGCAGTTAGTTGCTCAATTAACGATAGTGCGATTTCTTTTTCTTTCAGGGTTAATTTTACGTTTGTTATCTGTGGAAGGTCAGCGGTAGACCGTACTTCATCGGGAAAGTGTAACGTCTCTAAAACTAGATGATTATCAAGGACCCTCACTGCTGCAAGACGTTCCTTTGAACGTATCGTTATCTTTGCAATACCAATCTTTTTCGACTTGGCCAATGCCTCACGAAGTAGTGCGTATGCTTTCGAACCATTGCTATCTGCAGCTAAATAATACGTCTTGTCAAAATAGACAGGATCGATTTCTTTGAGTTTGACGAACTCCACAATCTCTATAGCTTTTTCTTCTATATAACTATTCAGACCATCCAATTCTGCATCCGCGATGACAACAAATCAGTCATTCGCATACTCATAGCCCTTTACAAGTGACTTGGAATCCACATCTTCATTACATATAGGACATACCTTTTCCTGCTTAATTGGTTTCTTACATTTATCATGAATCTGCCTTAATTTTATACCTTTGTCTTCCGTGGCTGCATGTAACTTTACAGGAATTGTTACAAGCCCAAACGATATAGCACCTTTCCAGACTGTGTGCATTTAAATCATCTCATGGTTATTATCGCCAATAAAAATAATGCGATACATTCTGTTCCAGTTCTTTGAAACCTAATCGACAGCGGACGTCGTATGTTTGGCATGAAAATACTTCCAAAGTCTAAAAAAGCTATTATTGCACATATTATTTTGGACGGAGGTGAGTATCCATGACAAACAACAAAAACAGAAACCCGAACAACAATCGTAACAACAACAGCCGCAACAACAACAGCAACAACAACAACAGCAACAACAACAGAACCAACAACAATACCAACAACAATAACAATAACAATAACAATAACCAAGATCGTACAGAGTTCGGGACTGAAATTGATGTGAATCAGCTTAAAGAACGAAACGCAGACAAAGAGTGCAATAATGATAATAATGCGTGCAACAATCGTTTCTAAAAAGATTCTCGTTTGGTTGTGGATACCACTGATGGCAGAAGCGTAATGCTTCTGCCGTTTTTTAAAAGGATATTATGGATTGAGAAAAAGTGAATAATAATAAGTTAATTGGAAAATATTTTCAGAAGTTATTTATTATTCCGAAGTAGCTCAGCGGTGGAGCAATCGGCTGTTAACCGATTGGTCGTAGGTTCGATTCCTACCTCCGGAGTCATATCCAATTTGAAAACCTCTTCTCAATTGAGTAGAGGTTTTTCTAGTGCGCCCAGCATGGGCGTAGTCTATAGGGTGCAAGTCCCGAACTGTGAAGGCGGAAGTAACAGTTAGCTTAACGCAAGGGTGTCCATGGTGACATGGAATCTGAAGGAAGCGAGCGGCAAACCTCCGGTCTGAGGAACACGAACTTCATATAAGGCTATGTACGATTGGGTGAGTTTGCTAGACAAAACAAAGCCCTTTCTGCCGAAGGTCGTATGTAGTAAATGAAGCAGATAGTTGGAGGGAAAGACTACGTTCTTACCTGGGGAGGTCTGATTGATATGCCAAGTACACTTGGTAACCTACTCAGTGATGAGTAGCTGAACAATCAGAAGTCAGCAGAAGCCATAGTACCATTCGAACTCGAGAAGAATGGGAAGGGCTGAACAATTAAGAGAGAACAACATCTTGGCATTCAGTAACCTGCGAAGAACACAGATAACCGATAAGGCATGCTTGAAGGAGGAAGTGGTGAATCCCACGGGGGACTTCGAGATGGTGGAGCAGGGCTGGCATAAGAAGAAGCGTTGTTCACGGAAAGAGGCGTAACCAATGTTGATGGAACGAATACTGTCACGTGAAAATCTGCTTTCTGCCCTGAAACGGGTGGAACGCAATAAAGGGAGCCATGGTGTAGATGGAATGCCCGTACAAAACCTACGAAAGCACATCTTGGAACACTGGGAATCCATGAAAATGGAACTTCTTGAGGGTACCTATAAGCCGCAACCTGTCCGCAGGGTCGAAATCCCGAAACCTGTCGGTGGCGTGCGGTTATTAGGTATCCCTACCGTGACGGATCGTCTCATTCAACAAGCCATTGCCCAAGTATTGACTACTTTGTATGATCCAACGTTTTCAGAACATAGCTATGGGTTTCGTCCAAAGCGAAGCGCCCACGGCGCAATAAGGAAAGCGAAAGGATATATACAGGAAGGTAATCGGTGGGTAATCGATATAGACTTGGAGAAATTCTTCGACAAAGTGAACCATGACAGATTAATGGGAACACTTTCGAAACGAATCGAAGACAAACGTCTGCTTAAGCTAATCCGTAACTATTTGAAATCAGGAATCATGATAAATGGTATCGTGACAACCAGTGAAGAAGGTACGCCGCAAGGTGGCCCACTCAGTCCATTACTTTCCAATATTGTCCTTGATGAACTTGACAAAGAATTGGAGGAAAGAGGACATAAATTTGTCCGATACGCTGATGACTGCAACATCTATGTGAAAACAAAGAAAGCAGGAAATCGAGTCATGGGTTCTGTCACTTCATTTATTGAAGGAAGGCTTAAGTTGAAAGTTAACTTGAATAAATCCGCGGTAGACCGCCCTTGGAAGAGGAAGTTTCTTGGATTCAGCTTTACTTTACATAAAGAACCAAAGGTTCGGATTGCCAAAGATAGTATGAAACGGATGAAGAATAAAATCCGAGAGATAACCTCTAGGAAGAAACCCTATCCGATGGATTATCGAATCAAGAAACTAAATCAATACCTGATGGGTTGGTGCGGGTATTTTGCATTGGCGGATACGCCAAGCGTTTTCAGAGCTTTCGATTCATGGATTAGAAGAAGACTTCGAATGTGTATGTGGAAAAACTGGAAGAAATCAAGTACGAAGGTGAGGAAGCTCATTGGATTAGGTGTGCCGGAAAATAAGGCATACGAATGGGGAAACTCGCGTAAAAGTTACTGGAGAATATCTAAAAGTCCTGTATTACATAGAACCCTCGGAAACTCCTACTGGAGTTCCCAAGGGCTCAAAAGTCTACTATCACGTTACGAAACTTTGCGTCAACAATCTTAATTGAACCGCCGTATACTGATCGGTACGTACGGTGGTGTGAGAGGTCGGGAGTTAATTACTCCCTCCTACTCGATTGCTGAAAAATAAAAAGCGGTCTCAATCAGCTAGGTTGCCCAACTTTTTTTATTGTTGCAATACGAACATTCATTCGGTATACTGTAACGAAAGGAGGGAACAAGTGTGCGCAATCAATTAAGTAAGTCAGAGGTCCATGGTGAACTTCTGGATATGATGTATATGGCGAAGGATGGTTCAATCAGTAAGCGAAGAATCAAAGTCCTGCAGGTCGGCGAGGTGTCGTTCCGTGCGTACTGTTTCTTACGTAAATCCAAGCGTACTTTTACAAATGATAACGTGCTGGCACTTGTTCCCGTCGTATATAAAGAAAGCCTGGTGATTTAAGTCGTGCGATTCATTCCATCTGGGGCAATACCTTATTTCGAAAACATGATTTACTTACCGATAATAATTACTGTATTGGAGAAGGATCGTGGTGAAATCGAAATTGGTTCATTCAAATTGAAAAAACCTTATGTCGATATTATTGAAGGTGCACTAAAGGCTGCAAGGCATGAAATGAAAGAAACGAATATATATTTGAAGTGTAATAAAATGAAAGTAATTAAAAGGCTGAATGATGGAACGTTTACAGAGTACCTATTTATGCACGATGGTCACGAAGAGCGACGGAAATATTTAAACATACGGTTACGAAACAGAACCGAAGAATTGATAAGCATCTATTTTACGAAGTCCGGAGAACACCATACCAAAGGAGCTGTTATTTAATGAGCGAACGTCAAAGAAATATTTTAGAATACATTAAAAGCTACACAGCAGAAAACCTATATCCACCAACGATTAGGGAGATTGCTACAGCAGTCGGACTCAAATCACCATCCACAGTTCACGGTCATTTAGATAGGATGAGGGAAAACGGGTTTATAAACTTTGTTAATTCATCACCACGCACTTTGACAGTTGTTAGTTAAATGCATCCGATATATAAGGGGCAACCAAATAAACAAATCGCCTGTATCGATATGATGAGCTTCTATGCGAGCTGCATGGCTACGTTGCACAATTTAGATGTTCGTACTGTGCCAATCGCGGTCGTCGGAAACCTACAACAAAAAGGTTCAGTCGTACTTGCGGCCAGTCCCGCTATGAAAAAGAAATTTCGTATAAAGACAGGTAATCGATTATTTGAAATCCCTAGCCATCCCGAAATTCGTTTGTTTGAACCAAAAATGTCGTATTTCCTCAAAATGTCGATGGCAATCACACATATTCTCCACAATTACGTGCCTGCAGAAGCTATACATGTCTACTCGGTCGATGAATCGTTTATTGAACTAACGGGAACCGAGAAGCTCTGGGGTGACCCGGTGGAAACAGTTAAGGATATACAAGCAGAAATACTGGAAACGCTTAACTTACCCTCCACAGCTGGCATGGGCCCGAACATGTTGATGGCGAAATTGGCGCTGGATTTAGAAGCTAAAAAGACAGGTTTCGCGAAATGGACTTTCGAAGACGTGCAAACAAAATTGTGGCCAATATCACCATTAAGTGAAATGTGGGGGATTGGCAGGCAAACGGAAAAGACTTTAAATAATATGGGAATCTTTTCGATTGGTGACCTGGCTCATGCCAATTTACAAAGCCTTGAAAAGAAGTTTGGTGTTATGGGAAACCAATATTATCATCACGCATGGGGAATTGATTTGTCAGAGTTAGGCGCTCCACTTTTGGAAGGTCAAGCGATGAGCTACGGCAAAGGGCAGACTCTGTACAGGGATTACGTAACCCGTGAATCCATCCTTGTAGTTATTTTAGAGATGTGTGAGGATGTTTCCCGTCGAGCAAGAGAAGCAAGAAGAGAGGGGAGGACCGTTCATCTTGGAATTGGGTACAGTAAGCATTCATTCGGTGGCGGATTTAGTCGTTCTCTTTCAATAGAAGAAGCTACAAACGATACGATGAAAGTTTACCGAACTTGCATGGCTCTATTCGATAAATTTCATGATGGCCGTCCAGTAAGGAAAATCACAATCGCGTTAACTAATTTAGAAGACGAAACATCAATGCAGCTAAGTTTTTTTGATGAGCATAAGGTTCGGAATCGTAAATTAGGCATGGTTATGGATGATATCCGAAATAAGTATGGATCCACGGCTATATTGAGGGCTGTGTCTCTAACAGATGACGGGACCGCAATCGGACGCTCTAAATTGGTTGGCGGACACAAGTAAAGGGAGGTATAGCATGATTCGAGATCGCGGAAGTATTAAATGGACGGCATTGATGTTGCCGGAGCATATTGTAGAATTGAGAAATTGGATGGACCAGGAGCATTATATAGAATGCCCGGAGCTCAGTGATTGGGGTTTACAATCTATCCAGGAAGAAATCGAAGTAGCGTATAAACGCAAATGCCAAACGTTGATTAAGACTTGGAGGGACGGCAAGATTATGACACGCGGAGCCATAGTAGAAGTAATTGATGTGCAGTCTAGCTGTATTGTGCTCGATAACGCCTTTGGACCTGAGAGGATTTCATTTTCAGATATAGTCAGAGCACAATGTATGGAATGAAAAAACAACGACCAATTCGATTAGGGAAAGGTCGTTTTTATTTGGCGACATTTTCGAAATACTATTAAAGGTCTTCCTGACTATTTGACGTTCTATTGGGACAGCCCATCTGCGCAGAAATGATTGTTATAGAAGAAGTACAGACTTAAAGACAGTACATCCTAGCGGCGTCCCACAAGGTCATGCTGCATACCAGTCGAAAATGGATCGTGACAAGGATGGGTGGGCTTGCGAATGACAAAAGTAAAATACACTCTTGATCGAATCGAAGATGGTCGGTAAGTGTTCCTGGAATATCCTAACGAAGAAAATCAATTACTCATTCCGAAGAATGAAGTCCCGGCCGAAGTTACGGAAGGTGACATCGTATTAATCAGCAAAGAGGATTCGGTTTATGAAATAGTAGTATTAGATGAAGAAACTGAAGACGTGCATGATAAAGTTAGCAGCTTGCTCGAGAAGTTGAAGAATAAAAAGTAAATAAAAAACGACTACTATTCAAATTGAGCGGATGGTCGTTTTTTTGTATAGCAAAGTGGTATCAATGCTCTGTACAACTTATTCATTAGCATACTTCAACTAGGGCGGACTCCGATTCGATTGAAGTATGCTCGATAAGATTTTTGTTGTATGTCGAAAACAATAAGACGAAAACATAAATTGGGTTGATGGCGAAGCGTGCGCTTGATGAAGATTACGTCCAATGGAGTGTAGATGGATCATTGGACTTTAGGAATCGTCATCTTGCTATTGAAAAGGTATTGGAATAGAAAGATGTTTAATTTCTAATGATGAAAAAGAATTGAGATAGTGCACCCCGGTGCCGTTGAAATAGAAATGAAAACTATTTTAAACAAGACTTGCATTTCATGAGATGGAATGGTATATTTATAAAGTTGCTTTTGCGACATAATGAAAACAACGCAAAAAGAAAGTGGAATTAGTTGTTGACACGAACCAAACGAAATGTTATGATGTAAAAGTTGTCGCCAAAAAAACGACAACCACTAAAGGTGAAGGATGCAAGTTGATTCTTCCGACATGAACCTTGAAAACTGAACAGCAAAACATCAATGAAATATCGCGAGAGTGCGAACGCACTTGAGCAAAACGTTTCGAAGTAAGTCGGTTTCGGTCGAAAGAAAAGAAACACACACTAGAATCTTCGGATTCGAGTCAGCAAGAAATGAGCTATTCATTTTCTTCTATTATGGAGAGTTTGATCCTGGCTCAGGACGAACGCTGGCGGCATGCC
>NZ_JBXCJD010000034.1:0-17203 GCF_056786515.1 Sporosarcina sp. Y838
TCTTTCACAACCATCAACTTAAACTCATCGCTATATTTAGCCATAATAAAACACCCCAAAGGTTAGATTTTGACTCTAACTTTTGGGGTGCACAACACCCACGATCAACTGTGGTTGGGTCGCTTTTCACTTTAGACTTACTGAGCTGTTACTTATTTACCACAACTGCATACTTTGCTGCTTAAAAAAGGTTCCTGTGTGAGAAACAAAGACGAACCCATCTAATTTAACTTTCAACTTATAAGTCCCCTCATGAAAGACATAATTGTTTACAGCTCGAACTTTCCGTTTTATGCGACAAATCGAAAACAGCAGATCTTTTATTCGGTACAAATCCTCACTTAACTTCCTCATTCAAACCGAAATGAATCTAAAACAAAATCCAATTCACGTATCATATTAAACGCAACAAAATCCAAGTCCTCTTGGTTTAACGGGCTATGCATTTCTTCATTTGCCTCACTGGCAATCGCCAATGTGTAAGTTCTTTCACCATCATTGGTTATGTATATTTCATCGCTATTTCCCCAGTAACTCTCCTCTAAAACTTCATCATAAATAATGATGCTAAATACGTATTGTTCAATTGCTTTCGAGTGGTTTAAATAATGAAAATCGATTGTTCCCTCCGAATTACTAGCCCAGGTTCCATAACTAATCTCTATCCTATTGTTCCAACTGATTGGATAATCAAATGAAATCCCATAGTCTTCATCGGTATAAGTTGTCAATTCTGTGTTACTCTCTACCTCGGTAACAGAATGTACGACCGATTCAAAAACCGCCGAAATACCTACATACCCGACAAACAACAAAAACGTTAACCAAAAGCCTTTCCAACTACTATCACCACGTTTTCGTACTTTCTCTAGAAGCTCGTCACCTGAAAAGTGCTTTTCTAATTTATTGATTTCCTTTTGTGCAAACTTTTTATATTGAAAATTACCACCAATACCAAGTAGCACCGCAATACCAATGCTGATATATGAGTCAAACCGGGTGGTAGCGGCTCCTACTAAAAAGTGTACTACGTCAGCTATAATAAATAACAGCAGTATCACTAGTACATGCTTATACATTTTCCGATAACCAAGCCAGAAAAATGTAGCAAAGAAAGCTGCCCAGTTCCATGATCGTCGTTCATTTTTTGCCCATTTTCCAAAATAATACGACTCTTTATACCCGCCCACAAAAGCTTTCAACAAGTCTGGTTTTTCTGTCTCACTAGGCGTTTCCACATTACTGTCCAAAAGGTTATTACCACAAGTCCCACAAAATTGATCTTTTTCAAAAATCGTACCCCCACAACGAGTGCAATGCATACACAATCCCCTACCCCACTGGCAAATCAATTTCATCAACTTGCTCTATATTTAGTCGTACAATCTGTTGAAGTCCTGCGTTTATTAAAAAGAGGTACCTGTATCAGACACAAAGACAAACTATTCATACATTTAAGTAATTATACTAAAAATAAAGATAAATTGCATAGGTATTGATTTACTTTGTATTATTATAGAATTGAGTTGTATTTACTGAATAGTTCCGCGCACAGTACCTAAAATTAAATGGTAGTATCAGGACCACATATTTAAAAAGCCTAATTTCTCACTTATATTACCGAGAAATTAGGCTTTTTATATTTGGATTCTCTTTATTGTAAACGCGATTTCTTGATGCTACCCACCTGAAGGAAGTTGTCTTTTTAAGTTAGCTGTGCAAAATAGCGCCTAAAGTGACACATGGGAATACCTAGGAAACGAAATAGTTACTCCAAAACAAATCGAAAATACTTAAGCAGCCCCAGTATGCTAAGCCTCACATCCAGGATGCTGCCTAAGCTGTTAACTTCTGCTTCGCTTATTTCCCTGCCGCTTTCACTGTAATATTCATCGCGTGTATCTGCCCAATATGGTTGGCTTCATGACAAGCGAGGACTGCTGCAAGTTCGCCGAATGTATTTTCCCCGAATATCGGCTGTTCAAGCACTTTTTCAAAGTACTCGGCAGGAATCTGTTTGATGCGCCCCAGCTGCTCGGTTAATTGTTTGGTTAATTCTTCGACTGTAGGTACGACACCGGTCCAGTCTGCAGGTTTGGTGCCGTTGACAAATAGCCCTATGTAATTCTCAGGGATATACTGGGACTTTTCCGGAAAGCCAAACAGGAATTTTTCGGCTACAGTTAGGATGTGACCAATGTGCCAGTGAATCGTGTTGTTTAAACCATCAGGCTGTACATCGATCACACCTGCATCCAGCTTTTTGACGTCATAAAGCAGTTTATTACGCGTTAGTTCGAGTTGTTTTGTTAAATATTTACTCATTCACTATCTTCCCCTCTTTTTCTGAATAGTATTGAGACTATATCACCTCACTCTGTCTAATACAATTGCTTTGTGAATCTCCGGAAATATCATACCTGGCCGACATAGGTAATATATGAATATCAATTCAGTATCCCCTTGGCTATGAGATGGATGTACTTATCATGTGGGGAGTAACATTCTTTTCGATAGACCTTTGTTATTCAATCCTCTAGTTTTGATTTTATATAAAACAACTTAAAAGAGGTACGCTGTGTGAGACGCAAAGACGAACATTTAAATTTCCAAGTAATTATACAAAAAATAAAGAAAAAACGCATAGGTGTTGATTTACTTTGTATTATTATAGAATTGCATTGTATTTACTGAATAGTTCCGCGCAAAGTGGTACATAACACTATTTTCTAAGTAATAAAGGAATTCTCATGGAACTATATTAATAATTAATAAATTAGCTTTTCCTTCTCCATATACTCCTCACGAATTTGAGAAAGCGTCTTTCCAGTTTCCTTATGAACAGCAAACACATAGGTTTGTATACTAGACCAGCCAAAAAGTTCTTTTAACCATTTCTGCATGGAGATTTGTCCGCCATTCACTTCAACATTTCCGTTGGCCAGAAGTTTCCCTTCATCTTCCCGTCCTTTTGCAACTAACATATCACCAACCTTAACAACGCCCCATTCGAGCATTTCATTAATCTTAGGCAGCGTTCTCCGCGTAATGCCTTTTTTCTGCGCACTACTTCTTATTGGACTGTCTATGAAGTTAACGTAATAATCCCTATATGAATTAACTGGCAATACCTTTTCAATATTTATGTACACTTCATCCTGTATTTTGTAAGGAATCATTTTAAAACAAGTAATGTCAACACTATTACTATTCAGCCAAGCAACTGCCGACAGGGTTTGCTCATCATAATCAGATGCAACCAGTATTATTTTTTGGCTCTTATTAAAGTTACTTTCCGCCCCATTTTCCCACAAAAATTCCATTAACTTTCGACTCCCGAGTTCTACGCTTGTTAAAGGGTCGTTTTCGAATTCACTTCGATATTTCTCGATGTAGGGGGCATAGATTTTATTCACTAAATCCTCTGAGTCTTCAATAGTTGCATAACTTGCTGCATACCGAATGGCTTGAAATTCAAAGGCTTCTTTTCGGCCCTCAATATCTTTCCGATCTCTTTTGATTTCAATTAAGACAATATTTCCTTTGTTGTCCACTGCAGTAAGATCACTAATTCCATGCTGGGCATTTCGTACTTGCTTTCCCACAATCAGCATCGATTCTTCTTCATCGCAGATCATATCGATATTCTTTCGTAATAATTCTTCTAAATCACTTTCCTTATAATTAAGCTTTGAAAAAGTCGTAGCGCCTATTTTCACTGCCCTATCATTGGATACATAGTACATACTATTCCTCCCAACTTGGTCTAGTTACTTGGATAATTTAACCGTATTACAATTTCATAAAATTTGGCTATCAATGAAAAGCAGTACCACTGACACTAACACAACTCAGAATTTAATAAGAACCTTGTACTGTTCATTAAAATTGCATTAATAAAAAATCCGTGTTGACTTTTCGTCCCGTTTACCGGTAACCACTTCCCCCACCCCAAACTTCCCTACCACCAGTGTGCCCTGTGTTTTGGTGTGTTTCTTCATTAACTAGTTGAAGAACTCCTGGTTGTTCATTGTGGTGCCAAACATAGCCTTCAGGAATAATTTCATTACCTAATGCTTGTACATCAAATTGGGATAATCCTAATTCAGTTGCTACTTTTGGTGATTCTTGAATAGCTTGGTAAAGTGTTTCATTCGCTATTTGAAAATGTATGTTGTCGCTTTCTAAATACATTTCTTCCGCTAAGATGATACTAAATAGAGATTCAAACAAAGGGAAAGTGCCTGTTCGGAGTTCACCATTAGGTAATTCGACTGTACTCTCTAGAAACTGAACCCCTGTTTCAGAATGATTCAATCCAGCTAAGTGATCATTGCGTGTCTCAAGAGTTTAACCCCACCTGTAGCAGCTCCACCAAGAACTGTATTTACTACTTTACCAGTGCCACGAAATACGCCCATCCTATATACCCCCATCACTCTTAACTATAGGAATATTATATCATTTTTAATAAAAATATCCTTCTTCAACGAAACTAAACAGCCAATCGCCGGGTTACTATCGTCGATTGGCTGTTTAATAGAGGTTTTATTCCTGCCTTAAAATGAACTGTAGAAGAACGGGAATGTCCTTCAAAACTTCATATAAGAATTTTACTTTGCATGCTCGTCTGGTTGATGAATACCAAAGAGATTTCCTTCAGTATCAGTATAGTAGCCTTGCCAAGCCATTCCAGGAAGTGCGTATTTCGGCATCGCTACCTGACCGCCACTTTCAAGAATTTTAGCTTCAGAAGCATCGTAATTCTCTACCCCCATTGTACAAGCAAAACCATTTAAAGCTTGATTGGCTTCCGGAGGAGTACTTCGGCGTTGCATTAAAGCACCATTAATTCCAAGCTCGTCCGCACCGCCTGTCACTGCTCCGAAGTAAGGCATTCCTGCATACTCACTCCAATCCTCAAATGACCAACCAAACACATCTCCATAAAACTTCTTTGCTCGCTCCATGTCACTAACATGAATTTCAAAATGAACCATTCTCCCCATAAATTTCCCTCCAGTTTTTAAAGTATAAATCTCAATAGTTCGAGTATTGAAAACTATTGACTCCGCATTAATTATCATACCACCTTGACTAAAAATTTCATATTATTTAGCGAACAGACGTTGCCTAATTATTAATCATGCGCTTTGTTGACTCTTACCCATTCACTGTTCAGCTAACCTCATTTCAAAAAAATATCCCCCTCAATCTTAGCCAAAGGGGGATTCCACTATCATGCTGAATTTTTTCTACACCTTCACTAACTTCATTTCCATAATACTTGTCAATAAACGCGCCAAACACAGATGCCAATATTTGATTGTGTTGTGCCTATGCACGAAACTTTCATGTTTGTTTCAACAATCAGATTTGCTTCACGGAAGGAACAAATCAGAATCGTGCTTGAACCGCATCGCACTAAAAGCCTGCTCTCTGAAAATCCAAAAAGCGCCAACCCCTATAACCGGAGTTGACGCTTTTTATTTTAGAATTGGTGGATTACATCATGCCGTCGATTCCAACGCCGAGAAATTAGGCTTTTATGGCATCATGATTCATAGGTATTTACTACCCTCATTTGTTTCAATTAATGCGAATGAAAACCTTGTATTACTCTTATAACTTCACACAAATATTCGTTAATTCTGTATAGAATTCCCAACTGTGACTACCGCCGACACGTCCTACTCCACTATCTTTCGTACCACCAAATGGAGTTCTTAGGTCACGTACGAACCAGCAGTTGATATAAGATAATCCTGATTCGATTGATTGTGCTACACGGTGTGCACGACGGATATCATTCGTCCAGATTGTGTTACTTAAGCCCACTCGCGTATCGTTTGCCGCGGCAATCACTTCTTCTTCTGTGTCAAACGGAATAATTGTAACGACTGGCCCAAAGATTTCTTCGCGAACGCAACGGGATGTGTCATCTAAACCAGTAATAATCGTTGGTTCTATGAAATATCCTTTATCCAATCCTTCTGGGCGTTTACCGCCAGTTACAAAAGTACCGCCCTCTTCTTCAGCGATTTTCAAGTAGCTCATTACTTTATCATAGTGTACTTTGGCAACTAATGCGCCTTGATCATTGTCCATATCAAAAGGATCGCCAACTTTTAATTCTCTTGTTTTCGCTGCAAATCTTTCTACGAATTTATCATGAATTGAACGTTCAACATAAATCCTTGAACCGCAGACACAAACTTCTCCTTGGTTTGTGAAACTTGATCGAATCGTTGTTTCAACGACTTCATCAATATCTACATCTGCGAAAATAATGTTAGGATTTTTACCACCTAATTCGAAAGAAAGCTTTTTCAATGTAGGAGCGGCTTCCTCCATAATTTTAGAGCCTGTGCTCACCTGTCCGATAAAGCCGATTCCAGCAATGTCAGGGTGTTTGTTGATTGCACTTCCAGCACCAGGTCCAAAGCCGTGAACCATGTTAACTACTCCATCTGGAACACCAGCTTCTTTAAGGATTTCCATTAATAATGTTGCAGTCATCGGTGTTAATTCAGATGGCTTTATAACTACTGTACAGCCGGCTGCTAAAGCTGGGGCTAGTTTCCAAGTTAATAAGAATAATGGAAGATTCCACGGCTGGATTAATCCAACGACTCCAATTGGACGACGATATCCGTAGTTAATCGCATTATGCGTATCATCTTGGAATGCTTCTGTTCCTACAGACGTCACGTAATCCGCATAGAATTGGAAGTTTGCTGCTGCACGAGGGGCATCAACATGACGTGCAAATTTAAGGTGTTTACCTGTATCCAATGATTCTAATTGGGCGATTTCTTCTTGTCTTGCTTCAAGAATATCACCAACTTTACGGAGAATATTTGAACGTTCCTTTGTACTCATTTTCCCCCATGGTCCTTCTTCAAAAGCACGTTTAGCAGCCTTAACAGCTAAATCAATATCTTCCTTGCTTCCTTCTGCGATGGTACCATATACTTTTTCAGTTACTGGGTTCACATTATTGAAAGTTTTTTTATTTTTAGATTCTACAAATTGACCGTCAATATAATGTAAGCAATCAAAAGGTTTAACTATTTTCTGAACGATTTTTTCTGCCTGTACGACCATTATTAAATTCCTCCCCATAATTAAGAATATTCTTATTATCCACAATCTTATGGTATCAATCGATTGTTGCATATGCAAACCCTTAGTTCCTCTATGCGGAACAAACTGATAAAATGCTTAATAATTTTTATATAGATACATACATACACTTCGCCCGATTTTTTTGGGGGCGCCTTTAAGCATCTAGGGATCTTCAAAAACTAAATGAAAACAAAACAAAAAGTCCTTTATAATGGTTTGTACAGGTAGTTCCTGTACAAACCATTATAAAGGACTCACGCATGGACAAGAATACACTAAAAAGAGGTACCTGTGTCAGACACAAGTTCTACCCTTGTTAAAGGGCCGTTCTCGACTTCACTTCGATATTTCTCGATGTAGGGGGCATAGATTTTATTCACTAAATCCTCTGAGTCTTCAATAGTTGCATAACTTGCTGCATACCGAATGGCTTGAAATTCAAAGGCTTCTTTTCTGCCTTCAATATCTTTCCGATCTCTTTTGATTTCAATTGTAGCATTATCATTATTATAAGCAATCCGGTCTTGTCCATAGTTATAGTTTAGAACGTAAAAAGCCACCCTCCGAAGAAGATGGCTTTCTTTTTCCGACTCCTGTATCCTCGGTTCATCATATATAATGAAGCAACCCTGATATAGGAATGTCATATGGAACAAAGCAAGTTAATATCATTGGAACCTAGTTGGTTTTTCTTTTCACCAATCCAAATTTCATCTATTTCACTAATGTGATGCATCTTTAATACATTACGTGCTTGTAATACTGTTTTAAGAGATTCAATTTATTGCTCATATGCTTTCAACTTAGGCTCAATAAATATAGTTGAGTAATTAATTTTCGATTTCAAGAATAGCCTCGATTTCTTCTTGGATCTCTCTATTCACCAAAAGAGAACGTTTTTTTCTCAATTCAAGATCCATTTCTTTGTCAATGAAATCATTCGTATGTTTGTCAAAACAATTAAAACAAATAGAGTAAAAGTCTTTTTTCTCTTTCTTTAAAAAATCAAACTCCCACGTTTCAAGTTCCAAATAACTTACTTTATCTTTCGTTTCTTTTTCACATAATTCGCAAGTTGTTTTCATTATAAAAAAACCCTTTCATACATCTACCTTTTATTTTTTTCCTAGATGACGATCTTTAATTCTTTTTAAACGCCCATGATATTTCATTATATTCGCTTGTGATTGTTTGGCATCTTCGCTAGTAGGTTGCAAGTTGGCAATATCCCAGTATTTAATAACTACATCTAATACTTGGTCAAAGTATTCTAGTGGTCCATAATTCGTATCTATTGCAATGGTTTTCATTCTATCGCTAAAGTCTGGCATAACGGCACCTGGCATAGAGAAATTAATAATTACATTCTCAAAATAAACAATGAAATTCGGGTCAAGTTCAAGATGTGCTTTCACTGTGTCGCGATAGAATGCATAATGAAGCGCTTCGTCTTTCGCTATACGTCGAAGTAATGTTGCTAAATCTTTGTCGTAAAGACCCGCTATCCTAGCTACATTATTATAAAAAACTAGTGTAGCTAACTCTTGCAATGAAGTATAGGCCATTGTCGCTAGAGGATTAGTGAAATCTGGAAACCAACCACTTTCAACTACTCGTTTTCTTAATTCATGCAATCTTGCGGGATTTACGTTTCGTGTCACCAATAAATACGTTTCAAGTAAGTTAGAGTGCTGGTCTTCTTCAGCAGTCCAAGTGCGTACGAAATCATTTATTACTTCCATTGAATTTTTAAATGTATAATCCAAATGCGAAGTATACCAAGGTAAATTTACTTCTGTAAGTAATGCTGTTTCTACCGCAGTAATTACACCTTCAGGAAGAGTTACTTGACTCTCATCCCAAGGAACTCGTTTAAAGGACATGGCCTTGTCCCATGGAATAAATTCGTGATAGCTCCAGTCAATATTTGCAGAACGTTCCTTATGTAATTGATATAATTCTTTAATGCGCGGTTCTAAGCGTATATCCAAATCTGAATTTAACATGTTCTTTTCTCCTTTAGGTGCTTTACTGTTAACTTTAAACCATTTGAATTTTTTTAACAATTATAATTCATTTTCAAACCACCACTCCCCCTTTAGTTACGACATTCCCGTATAGTTCCAACCTTTCATTCCTTTACATTAACTTTCTACTATCTAAAAAAGAAGAAAACAAACTAACAAATATTTTCCGAATTACTTTGTTAGAAGTGGTTTACCATGCTCCACCACGGGTATACATAGATTACAAGGCGGAACTACCGGAGGATGAACCGAGTAGACGAGTAACCTACGGGTGAATCTGACGATGAACTGCACAGCCTTGGCGGAAAATTTGCTTTGCTGGCGATGTTTCACTTTTTAAGAACCGTGTGGGTTCCGATTTAATGTGTTAATCAAGCAGTAAGCGTAACGTTTTTTGTTTAAAGTGCAACTAGATACTGACTTCTATGAAGCGGATCGCGTACCAAACATCTTGCGACTGCATGGCCGAATGGCTACATGAGTCAGCTCCATCAAACTGCACGGACGCGTTTTACGTATTAATCGTCAGCAAGAACAGTTTGAGTAATTGAAAAAAACGATCAAATTTTCCGAGTACCCCCCCTCTTATTTGGGAATGGAAAAAGCATGGTCCTCAATCTGAGGATCATGCTTTTTCTTTGGTTTACCTAGCTTCCTTCATTTGCAGCTCCAGCTGCTTATTCAACTTCACAAATCCTATCCCCGTCAGAATTGCGGTTATGGCGCCTATTGCTGCGGCAATACCGAATACTTGCGTAACAAGATGAGATGTATCAATTGGTTTATCTCTATTTTCGATAACCTTATTATCATGGAAAAAGGCATCTCGCTCAAATTAAAGAATTAAAAGAGATGCTTGCATAACCTATTGATAAATAAATGCCATACTTCGACACAGTCCAAAACTGTGGTGAAGTATGGCATTTTTTCATAACACACTTAACTCATGGTCTTTTAGATCGCTAATGAACATACAACCCGGTGCGTGCGTAATCATAATCGAAGGTTTACTTTCCATGGCGACAGCTTGTGGTGTGACACCGCAAGCCCAAAATACCGGAATTTCACCATCTTTAATCGTTACTGCATCTCCGAAATCAGGCTTTGAAATATCCCCAATGCCAATTTGACTTGGATTTCCAATATGGATGGGCGCCCCGTGGACATCGGGTAGATTAGTCGTAATTTGGATCGCTCGAATGGCTTCTTTGGGCGACATGGGACGCATACTAACGACAGTCGGTCCTTCAAAAATACCTGCTTTTTCACATGCGATATTCGTTTTAAACATTGTAACATTACAATTTTCTTCGATATGCCGAATTGGAATACCACTTTCAAGCAGTGGTGTTTCAAATGTAAAACTACAACCTAATAAAAAACCAACCATATCATCTTCCCAGTATTCGGTTATATCTGTCACTTCTTCCGTATAGACTCCATCTTTGTAAATGCGATATTTAGGAATATCTTTTCGAAGATCTGCCTCCTTCGCAATTTTACTTGGATGGAAAGAGCCAGGTTCAGTAACGTCTAATAAAGGACAAGGCTTCGGATTTCGTTGACAAAATAGCAAGAAATCAAAAGCATGTTCTTTTTTTAAAATAACCAAATTCGCTTGTGTGAAACCTTTTGCCATTCCTGAGGTTGGGCCAGTAATTTCTTGTTTACGGATTAGCTTCCTTATTTCCTTTGGCGTTATCCTATTATAATTTTCCACCTAGCTTATCTCCTTCAGCTGTTTATTCAAATAGCAATGGAATTTGTTCAATAAGCGTGATAATCCCTAAAACACCCATGAGAACTACGACCACGCCTCCTCCAATTGTTAACCAGAGTGGATGCTTATAGTTACCGACGATGTCTTTCTTGTAAGCGGCTATTAATAGTGTTCCTAACGCAAGTGGTAAAATAAGCGCATTTAAAGCACCTACGAGTATAAGAACTGTTACAGGACGTCCGACCAACGTAAATGTAATCGTCGATATTAAAATAAACAGGATGATAATCCAATTATGATACTTTTCAATTACTGGACTGAATGAACGAATGAAAGATACAGATGTATAAGCGGCACCTACAACCGATGTTATGGCAGCAGCCCACATGATGACGCCAAACATTCTATATCCAAGCTCACCCGCAGCAAGTCTGAATACTGAGGCAGGTGGATTCTCTGGATCGATGGCAAGACCTTGGGAAACGACGCCAAGTACCGCTAGGAATAGTGCTATCCGCATGATCCCTGTCACTGCAATACCCATCACAGAACTTTTGGTAACTTGGGGTAAGGATTCAACGCCTTTTATACCAGCATCTAATAGCCGATGCCCACCCGCAAATGTAATATATCCACCGACAGTTCCACCGACAAGTGTCACAATGGCAAATATACTAATTTGTTCCGGGTTAAATGTATTCACAATGGCTTCCCCAACTGGTGGAGAGGTACTAAATGCAACAAACACCATTAATAGCATCATCAAAACGCCGGCAATTTGCGCAACTTTGTCCATCGCTTTTCCAGCTTCTTTCACAACGAAAATAAAAATGGCAAATGCTGCACTAATGATCGCACCTGCAATCGGGTCAACTCCAAGCATTGCATTCAAGCCTAGCCCTGCACCGGCGACGTTACCGATATTAAATGCTAGTCCACCCATTACAATGAATATTGCTAAAACGACACCAAGGCCTGGTAACACTTTATTCGCAATTTCTTGACCACGTAATCCAGAAACGGCAATAATTCTCCAAACATTCATTTGAGCGAAAACATCTAGGATTAGCGAAACTAGAATAACGAATCCAAAGCTCGCGGCCAACTGTTGTGTAAATACGGTCGTTTGTGTCAAAAATCCTGGACCAATTGAAGATGTAGCCATTAGGAATGCCGCACCTAACAATACACTTCTGGTCGCTTTGTTTTTATCTTTCACCAAACCCAACTTTTCCTTACCCATTTACCCTAAGACCCCCAAGTTAGAAATTGATGAAACAGTAATTTCATTACTGTTTAATGATTCTGTAATGTATTTTGCGAAATCAAGTGCATTCTCTCCATCTCCATGAATACAAATCGTATCTGCTTGCACCTTCACTTCAGTGTTTTGCTGTGATATGACTTTTCCTTCTGTCACCATTTTCACTACTTGTCTAGCAGATTGTTCTTGATCCGTTATTAATGCATCTGCTTGTGAACGCGAAGTTAACGATCCATCAGATTGATACGTACGATCTGCAAACACCTCATGCGCTGTGCGTAATTTAATTTTCTCTCCTGCTTTGGTCAATTCGCTGTCAGCTAGTCCAAATAACACTAACTTAGGAGAAACATCATACACAGCTTGGGCAATCGCCTCTGCCAGCTCACTATCTCTTGATGCCATTTGGTATAAGGCTCCGTGTGGTTTTACGTGCTGCATCGTTTCATTATGTATTCTTAAGAACGCTTGAAGTGCCCCAATTTGATAGACAACCATATCGTAGCCCTCTTGTGGCGTAATCTTCATATCACGGCGACCAAATCCATTTAAATCGGGTAGTCCGGGATGTGCGCCAATCTTCACCCCATTTTCAATTGCAAGCTTGACTGTTTCCCTCATAACAGTTGGATCACCAGCGTGAAAACCACATGCAATATTTACTGACGTTATATACTTCAATATCTCTTGTTGATCACCAAGTTTATAACGACCAAAACTTTCTCCTAAATCACAATTTAAATCTACTTTTAACATACATCTTCCTCCCGATACTTTTTAGTTAACTACCTTTAAGTAAGCGTTTCCAAATGAATCTGTTCCGAATTATGGAACTTAGGTTCTAAAGCGTAAACCAACTTTAACACAGATTTTTTTTTTTGAATACCTATATTTCGAATTGACGGAAATATTAGCATTCAAAAGATTTTATACTTGTTTTTTATATACTCCGACTTATAATGATATTATATCCGTTTTATAGAATACAAGTACCGAATATCGAAACTAGGGGAGCTGTTAATATTAACAAGCAGAAAATGGTAATTAACATAAAACCTTTAGGCGATTCAGCGTTAATTATTCAACTAGGTGAAGGCATCGATCCATCGATTCATGAAAGGGTAAAAAGCTTGTCAACATTATTAGATGAGCGCCCATTTGAAGGATTTATCGAGTCTGTACCTGCTTACAATAATTTAACGATTTATTACAATACGTACACCGTACATCTTTCACAGGTGAAGAACGCTACAATACATCAAGTAGTATTAACTCCTTTTGAAAAAGTAAGCACTTACATTAATGAATTAATCCAACACATTGGGGATAAACAGTCTTTTGAACAAAGAACTGTAACCATACCTGTGTTATACGGTGGTCAATTTGGTCCTGACTTGGAATACGTTGCGAAGTACCATGGGCTATCGGTTGAGGAAGTTATTCGCATACATACGGAAAATGAATACTTGGTCTATATGATTGGCTTTGCTCCGGGGTTTCCTTTCATGGGGGGAATGAATGAGAAAATCGCTACGCCACGAAAGGATACACCCCGCTTAGCAATTGTTCCCGGCTCGGTCGGAATTGCTGGTAAGCAGACCGGCGTTTATCCATTAGAAACTCCAGGAGGCTGGCAAATTATCGGACGCACACCTCAAGTTTTATTTCTTCCGCTTACTTCACCGCCGACATTTTTACAGTCTGGCGATAAAATCAGATTTTCGTCAATTTCTCTAGAAGAATATACAAGCTATGAGGAGCTGAAATCATGACTGTGAAAGTACTAAAATCGGGGCTATTGACAACAATACAAGACTTGGGGAGATACGGCTCTCAAAAATATGGTGTAATTGTTAGCGGCGCGATGGATAGCTATTCTTTAAGAATCGCTAATTTACTTGTGGGTAATGAGGAAAGTGAAGGTGCCATAGAAATCACTTTATTCGGGACTTCCCTTCAATTCGAGAAAGATACGTTAATCGCAATTACAGGTGGAGATTTACTCGCTACGATTGATGGTCAAAATGCACCTTTGTGGCGCCCACTACTGGTGAAAAAAGGAGAAGTATTGAAATTCAAGTCTGCTGTTAAAGGAGCTAGGGCATACGTCTCTTTTGCTGGCGGCATCGCAATCCCGAAAGTAATGGGAAGCAAAAGTACATATCTCAGTGCAGGTATCGGTGGATTTCACGGAAGAGTTTTACAGAAAAATGATTCATTCCAATGTGGAGAAATGAACGATAATAATCAATCTGTCATTCATAAACTTAAAGCGATAAATGGCAACCTTGCTTGGTCAGTCAATTATAATCTACTGATTAACCTCCATCAATCACAGGTAATCCGCGTTCTCAAAGGGACTGAATTTAGTCGATTTGATAGTAAGAGTCAAAAAACATTATTTGCTGATCCGTATATATTAACGACTCAAGCCGATCGGATGGGCTCTCGATTAAAAGGTTCTCCGCTTTCATTAGAAAAAGAATTCGAATTACTGTCTGAAGGCGTCACATTCGGAACGATTCAAGTTCCTTCAAATGGTCAACCGATTATTTTAATGGCAGATCGGCAAACAACAGGCGGCTATCCCAAAATTGGACAAGTCATTTCAGTCGATTTATCAAGTTTGGCACAACTACAGCCAGGTGCAGCAATACATTTTGTGGAAGCCTCACTCGAAGAGGCAGTAAATGAATTATTTAAGAAAGAACAAATCATCAATGAAATCAAAAAAGCGATTCACTTTAAGGCAATGTACTAATGAAGGGAAATGGCAAATTGAAGATAATAGAAGGTATGTAACGCAGAAAATCCTCCATTACCAGAAGTGGTAAACGGAGGATTCTTTTTCATCTTTTCGTATGGCCGATGTGGGTTGAAATTTC
Source organism: Sporosarcina sp. Y838 (assembly GCF_056786515.1). NCBI lineage: Bacteria > Bacillati > Bacillota > Bacilli > Caryophanales > Caryophanaceae > Sporosarcina > Sporosarcina sp. Y838. The sequence continues at coordinate 15,025 of NZ_JBXCJD010000034.1, forward strand.
TTGGGCTGCTTTTTTTACTTTTCTTGCAAAGATAGCAACATTCTCGTTTTGATAATTGGCTTCAATCCCAGCAATACTGATCCCGGCAATGATTTCACCTTTATGATCAAAAATAGGTGCTGCAATCGCAGATGAATGATTCTCCAATTCAGAATGACTCATTGTATAACCATCCTTCCTTGCCTGCTTGATTGTTTCAAGTAAAAGTTCTCTGTTCGTTATTGTACCTGCTGCAAGAGGTTGTAGTTCAACTGATTTGATGTATAGATCAATTTCTGAGTCCGATAAGTAAGATAAAATAACCCGCGAGCAAGCGCCAGCATATAAAGGGCTACTTCTGCCGACTTCAGTATATAAGCGGACTTTTTGGTACGTATCGATTTTCTCAATATAAATCGCTTCATCGCCTCGTTTAACAATTAAATTAATTGCTTCTTTTACATCATTATGTAAGTCCTGCATAATCGGATAGGCTATTTTCCGAATATCGAGCCTGCTAGAAACAAGATTACCAAATGTTAGAAAAAGGAGACCTAGTCTATATTTCAAGTCAATTCCCTTCTCTACAAACTCCATTTCTTCTAAAGACATAAGCATTCGGTAGACAGACGTTTTTGGAATTCCTGATAAGTCAATAATCTCTTGGAATGATAATTCTGCATGGTCAATAAATAAATTTAATATATCCATCGATCGGACAACAGTTTTATTTTTATTACTCATTTTATCTGCTACTGTAAACATAGAAAAACCTAGTAGTTTTCCTACGCTAGACATTTTCCTGCTTCCATGTGCTTCACCATATCAACTACTAGCTATCACTACTGGTTTAACACTCCACAGGAATAAGTATGCTTTCATATATTTTAGATGTAAACTGGCTTTAGGCTCACAATCGATTTTAATATTGTAATCGCCACAAATAAAAACTCGATTTGACATTGACAATACGAAGTTTCAATCGAATGCCGATCAACCGATTAAAACCCGATAAGGATGGCTTCTTAGTGTCTTATCCCATCACACCAATTTATACACTGAATATATAAATTACCACTCTTTTATAGTCTAACGTGCATCAATTTAAACAACCAATAGTTGCTTTGCCTGCTCTTAGTGCAGAATCCACCTCACTCTCAGTTTATATTTCATTCATAACTTCTGCATGATTTACTTTATTTTCGTTTTAACTTTTTCCACTTAATTATTAAATCGTATTTAGCATGGTTTCCAAAACAAAGTGATTACTATAAATTCTGATTTTTAACAGCCCAATTATGAGCCTAGAAATCGCTTTAATTTACATATACTTCTTTAGGGTTTCTACTATATAAGTGTAACACCTAAAATTGAAAAATCCATAACAGCTTCGGCTAATGTAGGTTACCAGAACAACATTACACTGAGGTTCTATCATAAGATACAAAATAGTGAAAGCTACCTGTGTGAAACAACGTATACAAGTCACATACCTGAATAAATGATTTGGTTTTTTCGAACCGCTTAGCAAGAGAAATCCCTTTAGAATATGAGATTTACTATACTATCAAATAGTTTTCAAATTATTTAGCTTGAAGTGGTTTACTAAACTCCATCGCGGGTATAGTTAGATTACAAGGCGGAACTACCGGAGGATAAACCGAGTAGACGAGTAACCTACGGGTGAATCTGACGATGAACTGCACAGCCTTGGCGGAAAATTTGCTTTGCTGGCGATGTTTCACTTTTTAAGAACCGTGTGAGTGGGTTCCGATTTAATGTGTTGATCAAGCAGTAAGAGTAACGTTTTTTGTTTAAAGTGCAACTAGATACTGACTTCAATGAAGCGGATCGCGTACCAAACATCTTGCGACTGCATGGCCGAACGGCTAAATGAGTCAGCTCCATCAAACTGCACGGACGAGATTTATGTACTAATCGTCAGCAAGAACAGTTTGTGCAATTGAAAAACTACCAAATTTTCCGAGTACCCCCCTTTTTATTGGGGAAATCGAGTAGGAGGGAGTGATTAACTCCCGACCTCTCACACCACCGTACGTACCGTTCGGTATACGGCGGTTCAATTAAGATTGATGACGCAAATAAGATTGATGACGCAAAGTTTCGTAACGTGATAGTAGACTTTTGAGCCCTTGGGAACTCCAGTAGGAGTTTCCGAGGGTTCTATGTAATACAGGAC
>NZ_JBXCJD010000035.1:0-15345 GCF_056786515.1 Sporosarcina sp. Y838
GAAAAAATTAGCTGGCATGAGTCCGGTTCAATACCGTCTGCATACCAGCCAATTAGCTGCATAATATAAAACTCTAACTTTAGGGGGTCACAACATACAGGGGCGTTCTTTTTATTTTTGTGAAGCAAGCGGAACAGGAAGTAAATCGTGCTGATGTGAATAGGTTGTTTAAAGACATTTTTTCTGTTCTAATGCAATTGAAAAAGGGTTGAGGATTCATGAAGTGGCTAATCAGCGGGATATTCAAATATCCATACGACGATGCTATATATGACCCTACCAAAATAGAAATACTGGAGAAAACCTTTTAGAATGAATTTATTGAAGAGTTTTTATGCAACAACTAGTGTAGCACAGGGGGGGCTGCCCGTTGTCTAACGAAACTCTACTCACTTCCGAATATATGTCTCTGTTATTATGCATTATTCTGTAAAAAATTTCTTGAAGAAAAGAACGTCAGCAAACTAATCACATAGTTTATCGGACGGTTATTTTGTTCTAATCCAAATGATTACACCTGTCAGTAAACTATTAACTATGAAATGTTCCTACCTGAACAACTTAAACACAATATACATATTTCTCAATTTATCTATAGGCCCTTTTGTTGTTGAAAGGCTGGAAGGTTTATTCTAAAACATGTACCTTTATCGAGTTCACTACTTACATGAATGGTACCATTCATTCCTTTGATGATACTATAAGAAACCATCATTCCAAGACCAGTACCTGTTTCCTTAGTTGAAAAATATGGTTGACCAAGACGATTAATTTGTTCTTGTGACATTCCAACACCTTGGTCACTAATATCAATTTGGACTGTATCTTGGAAACTAGACAAGTGAATTCGAAGCTTACCTTCTTTTGACTTCATCGATTCAATTCCATTTTTCATAAAATTGATCAAACATTGTTGGAATTTTTTTCTTTCTCCAATCGACACATATTGATTTTGCTCTTGATTGTATATTTTTTGCTCTATTTCAACTCCGTTTATTGTTGCTAAATGACAAATAACATTGACAGCCTGTTGTATTTCTTCAATAATATTGATCTTTTCATTTTTTTCAACGGCTGGTTCAGCAAAGGTTAAATAATCATTGATGATATCGGTAGCTCGATCTAATTCATTTAAAGTTATACGAATGAATTCTTTTCTTTTTTCAGGGGAAATATCATCTGATAATATTTGAATAAAACCTCTGCTTACTGTCAGCGGGTTCCGAACTTCATGTGAAATACTAGCTGCCAAGTGGTAAACCATTTGGTGTTTTTCTGCCTTAATTAAGTTTTGTAATAAACTAGAGTAAGTACGAATTCCTTCCCAAATGATCGTTGAAATAATAATACCCAACATATTAATAATATAAAACTCCGTGAGAAACAAACCAGTTATATTATCTTGGGGAAAAATGAATTCCAATGATAGACCAATGGTCATACCAATGAACAATAATGTCACTGAAAGTAAAAGTTTTTGCTTCAAATTCATTTTTAAATAATATTTGGAAAGGATGCAAATTGCAATTCCGATAATAAATATTACTAGAGATGCTGAATAAAAACCCATTCCTCCCAATGAGAAACGAATAAGAAGAGCGATACCTAATTGTATCAACCCTAGTTTATAACCACCATATAAACCACCTAAAATAAATGGAACATAGCGTAAATCCCAAAAACTATTTTCGTTTGAATATACCGGGAAAAGCATACACAATACAAGAGAGACAATAGGGAATAAAGCGATTTGCCAACTTTTTAATTCTATTGAACGGTAAGCATAGGTAGCCATATGTAGGATTTGTAATAAACAGAGAGCTAGTAGGATAAATAGAAAGCTGATGAGCAAGTCTTTTGTCATAAGATCCATGTGAGCATCGTCCCCTTATTTTTATGAATAGTCTTATAATAGTGGACGTCTGTTAATTAACCAAATTCAGACAATATATTCATTAATAATCAGTGTTCATACTTTATTTTACACAATTTGCATGGTATCACAAAGAAATATGCGCAAAAAACCCTATTATTTTAAGTATATCTCAAACAAATTATAGGTAAAATGAATGTTGCGAAAAACGAGATAAACTAATATATAAAGGGGAATAATAAGATGACACTGATTCGATATGAAATCTTTTATACTGTAGTCAAATCTGGGAGTCTATAATTCTGTTCGCACAGCCGCAAATAAACGGGTGAACGTTCGGAAAGTGTTTTAATATATTTGTGAACGATCTAATGCTGTGTATTTTTTCATTTCAAGTTTAGCTTTAGAAATGGGTATATTCTCGACTGAATATTATAAATTATTAAATTGCTCAATTTTTAGTTGTTTCAAGTGAAGATCTCTCGGGTAGATACCTAATACATGTGAATGTTATTATTTTTAATATGTAGTATATTTTGGGAGGATGATAAATATGGAAAAACGAATTGTTGGGAGCTTTAATTTAGATGAAGAAGTCTTGTATGCAATTGAAGGATTGAAACGTCAGGGGCATCGTGATACAGATATCATGGTGGTAGCAGAAAATAAAAGTGCCATTCCATTAGTCACTTCTCGCACCGGAGTCATGGTAGAGGCAGATCAACAAGTGAGTACTATAGCAGGTGTTATGATAAACAGCTATTTTTCCATGTTGTCAGCAGGAATGGGCCGTACACAGGCTAATACTCTGTCCGGCAGGCTAATTGAAAGGGGCCTGCCAAAATATACAGCAAACCAGTGTGAAGAGGAAATAAATAAGGGGAAAATAATGTTGCTGGTTGATACGAATACAACTTACGACAGTCCTGTCTATAAAACACAATATGAAACTGAAAACTCAAGAGCAGTCCGACTCCATGAAGAACAGCTTGAAATTACAAAAGAGAATGTCCAAGTTGGAGAATTGCAGCTCCGTAAAGAAGTAGTGGAAGAACAGAGAACCGTTCATGTTCCACTATTTCGAGAAGAAGTATATGTAGAGCGACGTCCTGTCATAGATGGAAAGTTAGATGGCAGCCCTTTTAGAAAGGATGAAATTATTCGCATCCCAATTATGGAAGAAAGAATAGAGGTAACGAAAAGACCTATAATTGTTGAAGAGGTAATTATAGGCAAGAGAAAAATTCAAGAAACAAAACAGGTACAGGATACCATTAGAAAAGAAGAAGCTCGGATTGAGCGTTCTGTCCCTTCAGCAATCGCAGCTGGGAAACTAGTTAACCAAGACACAGTAGGGCACGTAGAGGATATTACAGAAAGCTCTATTTTGATCGTGGAAGGCAATCCCGATATTGAAAGCATAATGGCGGAAGACAAAAAGGAAGAAACCCGCGATAATCGCACAGGCTCCCTCGCTGTACAAGGAGTGAAAAACAAACCAGAATCAGCTGTCAGTAAAAAGGTCGAGGTAAGCGGGACACTAACAGATTCTCCTGTTAGTAAGGAAACTAAAAGTTCTGCATCAATTTCACCAGCTACTTTAAAAAAGGAAGAAGCAATCCACAACAACGAAAATTCCTCAATCGATGAGGAAAATAAAAATAATAAAAATCAAATAAAAAAGAAAAAATAATAATTCTCAGTAATAGGTTTGGAAAGGCTATGCGGTCCTTAGATATTATACAAAAAAAGCAAAAAGGTATAATTCCCTCGGATATTGGGGTATTATACCTTTTTTTGCTTAGTGGTACTTTTTCAGGATCCTAGTTTATTATTTCAAATTTTTTTCCTCTAATAAAATTTGTACGCATATTCATTTAGGCTAAAGCCGCTTTGTATAAAGATTTGCTGGGGACCTTTTCCAAGCTTGTACTCTATTACAGCTCTTAATTTGAATTCAGGCTCATAGGAAATAGATCTATCAGTCGAATGCTTTACATTTGGATTCGCCGCTAAAAAGCGTGTCTGTGCCTAAGTGAATTTTTTTTTCAAATCAAATCCTCCTCACCGCTTACATCTTTGTCTTGATTATATACGGGGATTTTGATAAATACATACAAAAATCCCGAATCGGGGAACAGTTCAAAGTAGGAATAGGCTCTTATATTCATGGCCTAAGTGGCTACTGCCACTAATTTTCCCCGGTGCAACTTTATAAATGTAACACCTTTTGATTCATTGAACCATTTCGGTAAGAAAAGTACATGTTGTGAATAGGTTGTTTAATACTTATTCGGCCAAGATTGGAAAAGATATAACTCCACATGATCTTCGTCATTTCTTTTGTTCAAATGCAATTGAGAAAGGCATGAGTATTCATGAAGTGGTTAGTCAAGCGGGATATTATAACCATACGACGATGTTATATACAAACCTATATTTCCTTTACATTTCTTAATGATTTATTAATACCTACTATATATTCACTGCTTATAATTGAGTTAATAATAAATAAGGAGTGGTTTAATGAAACGAATGATTACTATTTTAGCAGTAAGTATTGCGATGACATCCTTTACTGGACCTGCACTTGCTGCTGAACACGGAGAAGTAGGAAAGGTGATTTCGAAACAGGAACAGCAAAAAATGGTAAACGTAGCACATCGTGGAGCTTCTGGACATGCACCTGAGAATACTATGGAAGCCTTTCAAAAAGGATTTGAAATGAAGGCGGACTATATTGAAATTGATGTTCAAATGACAAAAGATGGGGAGCTTGTCGTTATTCATGACACCACTGTAGATCGTACAACAAATGGAACTGGCAAAGTGGGCGATTTAACGTTAGAGGAAATTAGACAGTTGGATGCTGGTAGCTGGTTTAGTGAAGCCTATGCTGGTGAGAATGTTCCTACTTTTGAGGAAGTATTAGATGCGTTTCGTGGAAAAGTTGGTATTTTAATAGAGTTGAAGGCACCAGAACTTTATCCTGGAGTAGAAGAGAAAATTGCTGATGCTCTGATTGAGAGAAATATGGATCTATCGAATAATAAGAAAATTATCATGCAGTCCTTTAACCATGAATCTATGAAAAAATCTAAAGAACTTTTACCAAATCTCCCTCATGGCGTTCTAGCTGGAGCGAGTTGGGCAAATGTAACGAAAGAACAATTATCGCAATTCGCTACTTATGCTGATTATTTCAATCCAAATATGAACATTGTGACGGATGAACTGGTTAGTGATGTTCATGAAACTGGGATGGAAATTTATCCATACACTTCAAGATCACAAGAACAAGCTTTACATCTATTCGATTTAAATGTAGATGGAATCATTACAGATTATACGGAGCATATCTACTATCATCCTGTAAAAAATAAATAATTTAATATTAGGAAAGCTAGGTAGAGAATTCTTGAGAGAATTCTCTACCCGTTTTATTTAACCATGAAAGGGTGAAACCAATGAAAACACAACCTTATTTCCAAACAACCATAACTAGCGGATCCATCGAAGAACGTGACAGAAGAATTGCTGAATTAACAATTAGAGAGTTTGAAGTTGTGCGCCTTTTCGAAAAAATAGTGGAAAGTGCCAGCAGCCGAACTGGTTTAATTAATGGCCGTCAACTAATCAACCATTCATATGATGGAGGAAGTACTCGTGCAATGTACGGAGCGGTGCTTAGGAGGGCGAATGATATGAATAAAAAACCTAAAACCGTTTGATTACGGTACTTTATAATATCTATTGATTTACACATCCAATTTTTGACTGCACGCGACAACAAGAGGATGCGTATATCACAAACACATCCTTTTCATAGATTCCCAACAACCGTGATCGGTACCTTTTGAACATCTAAATTATGCAATGAAACCATACAACTAGCGTAAAAACTACGGAACGGCAGATTTTATTTAATTTCTACTATCTGTGGCAACCTAAATTTAGCTAAGCTCGTCCAACCTCGTGATTTAACTTGGACAGGAAAAGGGGGGACAGTGATTTTAACATCTGTCTTATCTCCTTGGTGAATGCAATAACATCACTCCCCAAATTATCCTCCTCCAAACTTTGTAGCTGAACAGTGAGAGGGCCATGTGTAACCTTCGAAACAATCACATCATGATAACTGCAATAATATACTATATGCCATTTAACTTTAAGATGTATGGTTACATGAAAATACCTTAAAAGGAGTTGTCCTCATGAATATTGACACTCCCTTTATCATATTGGACAATTATCTGTTTGGTTTAGAGAACTAGAATAAACTTGTATCTTCAGATCTTATATTTTGAGATTTATTATAGAAACCACTTCTTTCACTTTAAGAAGTGGTTCTTATATATCCTTGCAATAAGAGGCACTATCAACGATATTCATACAAAAGCGTTAGGAGCGCTGGAAAATGAACAGGTACAAAAAAGGGAAAGTGTCACCCACAAATCTATTAAAATCCTTTGATTTACATAACTTTAACATTTACTTCATAATACTCAATCATTTCTCCCGTATGCTACTAATGAAGGAATAATATAACTTGGGAGGAATTATGATTAATGAATAAGAAATTTCTGATACCTATTGCTTTAATGAGTAGTTTAACGTTTTCCGCGTTGATCAATTCACCAACCGGGTTATTACTGAATGGTCAAACACATGTGGAGGCTGCAACAATTTCACCAATCCTTATTACGGAACTGTTGCCTAACAGTAATAATGTGGCGGGTTCGTCAACGGATGCTTTTGAGTTTATCGAACTGTATAACAATAGCACTCAAACGGTTGATTTGAAGAATTATAAGTTGGTCTACGGATATCCTGATGGAAAAATGATAGATTGGACGTTTAAAGAAGACAAAGCGATCGCTCCAGGAGAGACTCTCGTCGTGTGGGTCAAAAATAAAGAAAATACGAATCTGGCACTTGTAGATTTTAATACTGAATTCAATACCCAGCTAACGGATAACCAATTTACATACATAGAGTCGGACGGAATGGCAAACACTGCCGAGCGGACGTTATCGGTTGCGGATATGTCCAATAATATTTTCACATCAGCTAAGTATGTTAAAGATGATGTCGTTGTAAATAAGGGCATTCAATACAAAGCTGGTGAAGACGGGAAAACGATGGACATCCTTACATCTTCTGAAGCACCGACACCTGGTGGGTTGATCACAGGCCAAGTCCCTGCTGAACCAATTGTCGAAGATAAGGAAGCGCCTATCATTGCACATCAAGCAATCGAAAAAGTAATGGCCGGTGAAAATTTCAACATTAAGTCCGTGGTGACGGATGAAACAAGACTCGAAAAAGTGAAGTTGTTCTACAAACTAACGGAAAACGGCAACTGGCTTCAAAAAGATATGATTTCTTCTGCAGAAGAAAATACGTTTGAGGCCCAAATTGACAAAGTGGAATTACTGACAAAAAAAGTAACCTACCGCATTGAAGCATTTGATGGACAAAACACAGCCATGACAGATGAATACGAAGTGGAGATTGAAGAAATGGATTATGATCCACAAAATGTTCCTGCCCTTCTCGTGACAGAACTTGTTCCTGACTCGACGAATATCGGATCCCTGGATGGCTATGAATTTATTGAAGTATTTAACAACTCTACAGAAGCTATAAACTTGAAAGATTACAAGATTCGCTACCGTTACCCGGCTGAAGGACCGGAAGCTGACTTGATATGGAAAGCGGATAAAGAGGATATCATCCTGCCTAGCGGAAAAACCATCGTTTATTGGATCAAAAATGCGGATAATCAATCAAAGACTGTGGCTGATTTCAACCAATTCTATAACGTGGATTTGACTGAAAATGTAGACATCACGGAAATTCAATCGGGTGGAATGGCCAACTCGAGTCATCGCGGTCTAACCATTGCAACAAATACAGGTATCGATATTTCAGCTGCTTATTATTACGACCAACCGGATGTAGATGATACGATTGCCAACAAAGGCATTTTATACACGTTCCCTTCAGATGGAAAATCGAATGTCATGATAAAATACAGTAATGGCATGGAAAATGCAACACCAGGAAGCCTGTCTCCGATTCAGACACCAAAGGTTAAAGTTACAGTTCCTGTGGATCAAGCGGCACCGTCAATTACCGATTTAACGGAAGCCATTCCGACGTCAGGACACGAAAATCTGGAACTCTCATTCGATGTAACAGATGAGGTCGTAGTTAAAACTGTGCGTCTTTTCTACAAAACAAATGAAACAGATGAATACCGTATGGTCGATTTAACAAAAACCTACGATTCTACCATTTATACACATAGGATTTCTTCACCGGATCTACTTGGAAGGGAGAACTTGAGTTATTACGTTCAAGTGTCCGATGGCGCGAATGAAGTCACATCGGATGTTAAAAAAATCGATATTTTGTCTGACGACTCGGACATGACAGGATTGAATGTGGAGGATGGATCCTATTTAAGTAAAACGGTCTTGTTGAAAGCCTATGGCAAGGATTCTAGACTATTGGTCGATCAAAAGGACGTTTCGAGCGAAACAAAACCATCGCTTCCAACACAGGCCTATTTCGCCTTTGATGCGAAAAATGTCAATCTTTACTTTAAAAACGGTGTCACGATCGGAGATGAAACACTCCACATTTTTGATGACACAATCAACACCTATACGACCATGACCATACCTGTGGACCCGGATAAATTCACACAAGGGCTCGATACAAAAATATCGATTCGTGCAGGTACAAAAGTATCGCCTTTCGATACGGATTCTGAAGAAAATCGCGATGATTTCTATGTCAAGAATGTACGGCTGGTATTGGCGGATGGCACCACTCTTTACGATTCACTATACAATGATATCGAAAAAGAGCTTTCTGTCGGAGACGGCGCAAGTGCCAAGCCGGTAATCGATTTCAGCTTCCGTTTGCCGGATGAGAAATTTACCGCCAAAGCGTTCACATGGGATACGACGGCAGTAAATGAAGGAACACATATGGTTGAAGCGCTGGATACAGAACATACAAAAGCGGAAGTCATTGTCGATAACAGTGCGCCAATTATCACCCCTTCTATTGAAGAAGGAAAAGAGTACAAGGGAGCCTTTACGATTCAAGCAGAGGTTGAGGATAAATACTCTTCAGTGGAAAGCCTGACCGCGTTGCTGGATGGGGAGGAAATCACATTGCCTTTTGAAACGTCTTCCGCAAAATTGACTCCAGGTGAACACACGGTATCATTCAAGGCAAAAGATGTTGCCATGAATGAAGTCCAAAAAGAAATTCACTTTACCGTATTGGAAGAAAAACCATACTCACCACAAATCATTTCACCAGTAGATGGTTCGGAAAACGTTAATCCAAATGAGACGAAACTGCAAGTGAAAGTGACGGATCCAAGCAAAGACGACTTGAATGTTTCTTTCTATGAAGGACATAAGTATGAAGCGGATGCTGAAGAAATCACGGTATTTGAAAATAGCGCAGACCGGGAACCGCCAAAAGAGCTGATTCCTGCAGGGGAATCGATTGTCACTGAAAAAGCCAAAATGGCTAAAGTGGACGGTGAATACATTGAAACCACTTCTCTGGATAAATTCCCGTATCATCGATTTGAAGTAGCAGTCGGGGAAGAAATCGGTGAAGATGACGAAATTGCTCTGAACTGGGAAGGGAAATCTTTGATCGGTCGTAAAGTATCCATGTACGTATGGAATAATGTAAATGCTTTATGGGAACTACAGGAATGGAAAGTGGCAAAAGACGATCAGAACTTCACTTTACATGGATCTGTCATCGGAAAAGAGTTTGTCAAGGACGGAAAAGTGCAAGTGATGGTACAGGATGAAATTGCGTCCACGACGGAATTCGACTACTCATTCATCTGGATGTCGGATACACAATATTATTCCGAAAGTTACCCACATATCTTCGATAGAATGACGACGTGGATTGCTGAAGAGAAAGAAAACCTGAACTTGAAATACGTTTTCCATACAGGCGATTTAGTCGATAAAGCCGATCAACCGGTTCAATGGGAACGTGCCGATACATTCATGGGGACGCTTGACAATGCAGCCATTCCTTACGGTGTATTGGCAGGAAATCATGATGTCGGCCACAAAACAGGGGATTATGATGAATACGGTAAATATTTTGGGGAAGAACGGTTTATCGAGAAGGATTATTATGGCGAATCGTATAAAGACAACCGTGGGCATTATGATCTAATCAGTTCAAATGGTAATGATTTCATCATGGTTTATATGGGCTGGGGAGTGAATGAAGAGGATATCGCATGGATGAATGAAATCCTCGCCAAATATCCTGAAAAGAAAGCCATTCTTTCCTTGCATGAATACTTGTTGGTATCTGGTAACAGAAGTCCAATCGGCGAAAAAATATTCAAGGAAGTCGTCACGACGAATAAAAATGTAACTGCGGTCCTGTCAGGTCATTACCATGATGCTGAAACACTGGTTGACGAAATCGACGATGACATGGACGGAACACCCGATCGGAAAGTGTACCAAATGTTGGCCGACTATCAAGGGGGACCAGAAGGTGGGCAAGGCTTCCTGCGTCTCATGAAAGTAAAGCCGGTTGATAACACAATCCAAATGCAAACATACTCACCATATCTGGATCAGTATAACTACTACAATCCAGTAGACTATCCCGGAAAAGATGAATTCACAATCGAAACAGATTTGACGCCGAAAGAGAAAGTCGTCGCTACAGATATGTTCAAGGCAGAAGTGTTCACGAATGATCCGATCGGTGAAGTTAAAAACACCAAGGATGGTTCCATTGTGGAAGTAAAGTGGAAAAATCTCGAACGGTCGACTAAACATGGCTGGTATGTTCAAGTAAAGGATTCATTTGGGGGAGAAATACGCTCTGATGTTTCTATGTTCACTACGAGTGACCAAGAAATTGGGAATGGTGGAAATGGTGGTAACGGTAGTGGACAAGTCATTCCTCCTGCTCCATTTCCGCCAGTTACAGGGGAGCAAGTCATTAACGTAACGGATGACCTACTATCAAAATCCGAGGAATCTTGGACTATTAACCAAACGCCGACTTCGGACAACACTAAATGGGTCATTCCAAAACAAATAATGAATAGTGCAATCGTTGCGGACAAACCACTTCGTTTCTTGACGAAGAACGGTCATGAAGTAGCATTGCCAGTGAATGCAGCGAAGCAATTGCAGAAACATAATCAAGACAGCATCTCTGTTGTTTCAAATGTGAAGGTTGAAAAAGAAGCCGCCCTTCCAACTGGAAGGCGATATAGTGATATTGTGGATATTTCAATACTGGCAGGCGATAAAGAAATTAATTCACTCGAATATCCAATCGAACTGAAACTGAAGTTAAATCAAACGGTCAATAAACATGTGACGACAGCAGTCTTTTACGACAACGTAGTGAATGCATGGGCTTACGCTGGTGGGAAAGTAGAAAATGGCTATTGGATCGTTTCAACCAAAAATCCATCCGTATTTACGGTCATGACTGCAAATGTTGCATTCAAAGATACGACCAAACACTGGGCTAAAAAGGAGATTGACTCCATAGCTGCGCGCTTTATTACAGAAGGAAAAACAGCAGAATTATTTGCACCTGAACAAAAATTGACGCGTGCAGAATTTGCCGTCCTTCTGGTAAGAGCACTCCAAGTGCCATTGGAAGACTATAAAGGAACATTTAAGGATGTCCCATCTTCGAAAAAATGGGCAGCGCAACAAATTGAAGCGGCTTATCGCACAGGTATCGTACATGGCAAGGACGACAGGTCTTTCGATCCGGATGCAGACATTACACGTGAGCAAATGGCAGCCATGATGATGCGTGCTGTTGACTATTCAAATCCAAAACTGACGCTGAATTTGCCTCAAAACGACAAATTCAAGGATGACTCGAAAATTAACAATTATGCGAAAAAAGCAGTGAGCAACGCAAACATACTGGGCTTGATCCATGGTCGATCAAACGGAACATTCGACCCCAAAAAGCAAACTACTAGAGCAGAAACAGCGGTAGTTCTATATCGCATGCTGGACAAACTGGATTCAGCTGAAAAATAGGAACTAAAAAGGCTTCCGCTTTGTTGGAAGCCTTTTTCCTGTAATACACGTCATACTACTCATGTTGAATGCTCTGTGCTGCTTGTGAAAGGCTCACAAGAAGATATTAGGAATTCACTGTAGATTGCCCTAACTCTTTCCTCTGACACTATTAGTTCTGTACGTGTTAAATCATATTTCGCATTGTTTACCAAAGGTTTTAAAAAGTCTATATAAATTATACTATTGGATTATTGCAGCACTCGTATTATCAGCATTTGGATTAATGTTTTACTCCGCGTTTACAGGTGACCCGCAAGCCAGCAGAAGTGATTAACACCAAATTTCTAGGGGTGCGTTTCTACAACAAATAGAGGCGCATTTTTTACTAACTGGCAGTTTAGTTTAATAATTTTTGAAGGGCTTTTTGTTTTATATGAATCAGGAAGATTGCAGTAGGATTAAATTATGTAGGAGGAGTTCTCTTCCTCCTGTCGAATATTGGAAGATAGAGGGGAGGGATTTTATGATTTTCGGTCAAGAGGATTTATCGCAATATAATTCAGCAAAATCGCCATGGTTCAATATAGCAACTAACGGTAAAGTTGATATCGGTATTGAACAAGGTGATATCCAAAAAGTCGGTTTGACTTCCGAAGGAATGTACAAAATGGTGGATGAATGGTTAAACAGCATCCACGGACTGTCAAGAGAACAGAAGGGAAATCTAATTAATAAGCTTGAAAAGTAATAGGCAAGAACGTCCTCTACAGGGGCGTTCATTTTATTTTTGTGAAGCAAGCGGAATGAAATGGTGAGGACCGTGGTATAAGATTTATTGTTAGAAAGTTTCCATACCAAAATGATAATGAATTAAAGAAAGAGAAGATTAGGCTCTAGAGATATTAATAGATTGCGATCCATCTAATATTGAAGAGGTTTTATGCGACAACTATTGTAACACAGGGGGGCTGCCCATTGTCTAACGAAACTCTACTCACTTCCGAATATTTGTCTCTGTTATTATGCATTATCCTGTAAGAATTTTCTTGAAGAAAAGACCCCTTATTCAACTAAAGGGTGCTTTACTTCAAGAAGGAGTAAAGCCTTTATACTAATTGAACTAGATTAGTTCAACAAGTATATAAGGGATAACAAAAATTATGAATGACTTAAAATATAGAAATGATAGCGAAAGGTGGAATAGTTGTGTTAGAAATATTTCTTATATATATAACTTCATTCGAACAAGAAAGACTGATTAGAATATATCTACCTAAAAATTACACCAAGGAAAATCAGAGTTACCCAGTGTTGTATATGCACGATGGGCAAAATATTTTTCAGGATAATGATGCAATTGGTGGCACGTCTTTAAAACTTGAAAATTATTTAGATGAAAATGAATTGGAAGTTATCGTTGTCGGAATAGACCAAAATAGAGAAGAAAGAATAAATGAATATTGTCCTTGGATAAGCGGGGAATATAGCAAAAAAATATTAGGTAAGGAAAGTTTAGCTGGTGGAAAGGGGATACAATATGTAGATTTTATAGTAAATGAACTAAAGCCATTCATAGACAATAAATATCGTACATTAAAAAACCGTACTGCAATGGCGGGAATTTCCTTAGGAGGACTTATTTCCACTTACGCTATGTGTCGTTATCCTCAAGTTTTCAGAAGCGTAGCGGTTTTATCTTCAGCTTTTTATCGTAACCAGGAGGAAATTGAAAAGTTAATACAGTGTTCTGATTTGTCACTAATTGAAAGTGTATACTTAGACTGCGGAACTAAGGAAGCTGGAGATGAAGAAATAATAAATAAGGAATTTTTAGCTTCAAATAAAGTCATTTATGAAATCTTAATAGAAAAAATACCAAATGCAAAGTTTGAAATTGTTAAAGATGCGGAACATAACTATTTGTCTTTTAGAGAAAGAGTCCCTGAATTATTTACGTTTTTAACGTCAGTAAAATAGAAATAGTCCCCTAAAAGTAATCATAATACTTATCACCTTGTTCAACTAATGAGGCAGATTAGTTGAAGAGTGTTGTTTAACTTGTGTTCAACAATGGGCCATATTGATGAATGTTATTTAGAGATAAAGGTAGTAAAATAAAGGAATAGGGAGGTTGTTCACATGGGCTTTTCTGAATTTGTAGTCCTGTTGTTGATATATAGTGGGCTTCTGATTTTCTTTTTGGTTCCATTCTCAAAACAAGAGCAATTGAAAGATCATCGAGGACAAATATCCTTTTCCCCCGTTTTTAAGGAGAACTTAGTTGAAATGATTTGTCATAAAAAGGCTCTTTTTGCTTTAGTGTTATTTGGATTGGCGTTAATCACTATTCAGGCAGGGTTTGAAGGTGCAGAATGGCATTACAATGCTCATAGTGGTTATTCTCCGATCAGTAACAAATTACCGGCTTTATACTCTATGGGTAGTGTAGTTATATATACAGTCGTTCTTTTATTGTCACTTGGATATATGAGAACTTTAAAGAGCATGAAGAGTGCAAAATAGTAGGAGTAGAAAAGAAAGCACATATGCAATAATCGGGAACGATTGTTGAATTAGCATCACTTTTCTACTTCAACTAATGGGTGCTTTACTTCAAGAAGGAGTAAAGCCTTTTTTCTTATTGAACTAAAAAAGCAGGTTAGTTCAATAAGGAAAAGAAAAAAGTACCATATCAATTACATTAATATATTGTTAATATTTGAAATGTAAAAAAACTGACATAAGAAAATTGGAGGATATTATGACTTTTGAAGAACTAACAAAAAACAAACCAACGGTAGAATGGAAACAAAGAATGGATGAAGATGATAATCTTTTTACCGACGAAAATATTAATGCAACTAATGAGGTTCTTAATTCTTACATCAATAGCCTAAAAAAACTTGGAGATAATACGACAGAGGAAGACATATTGGAATGTGTTAAAGAAGTGGTAATCAATTTAAATGAACTAAATGAGAAATATGATTACTTTATTGAGACAATGGAGAGAGAAGAACTATGTGATTTTATTATTGAGGCAACAAGTATAGCTGGCTTTGAGTCCGAAGAAGACATAACTGAAGAATGGAGAGAGTGGTAAGAAACGGAAATACTTATTGAACTCCCATGAAAATTAAACTCCAAACTTCGCAAAAATGGCAACACTAAAGAAGACGCAACTCATGTTTTTTTTAAAAAATGCAGCGCCTGGGTTTGGATCGAGTTATTTGTTGGATTAGGAGACTTGCGGTTCAGTAATTGTAACGTTGTATCCTAAGTTTTCGAGCCTTCGAATGAGTTACTCACTTCCGTACCTGGTTTAGGAGATGCGACGATTGTTGATTTACTTTCAGAAGTAGGAAGCTTTTCACTTTATGAAAATCCACGCCA
>NZ_JBXCJD010000036.1:0-10279 GCF_056786515.1 Sporosarcina sp. Y838
TTCAAGACTCTGTTTATGAAATACGTGAAAAAATATTTATTCTACATGATGAAGTAGTGTAAGCCGTTGATACATCAATGTTTATAGAGGGAGGTTAGTTCAAGAAGAAGAAATGGATTTTGTTAATTTAAACTGGATAATTTACTTAATATTGGAACTTCCATGCGTGTCAAACGTATTAAAGTAAAGGGACAGGTTAGTGCAATAAAGGGAGTATGTTTGAAAAAATGCAAAGGGGTGGATTTTAATGATGCTTTTAGCACCTTTCCTGATAGCACTTATACCAGGGATTATTATATTGATGGTTACGTGGTGGTTCAATAAAAAAGGCTTTTCCTTATTTGTAAGGATGTTGCCTGGAATCCTAGCAATTATAGCCGCTGCCATTCTCTTCTATATTGGTTTTGTTAACATTAGAGGATTCGAAGGTGGAGCTTATGGCATTCTTAGTTTCTTTTTAATCATTTTTGCCATTATATCGCTTGTTATTGGAAAAAAGGATACAACTGTTTCTCGCTAAGATGAATTAATCAACGTTTCAACCTAAAACGCTTATTCAACTAAAGGGGCAGGTTAGATCAATAAGGGTACTTTTGTTGAAGTAATTGGTATAAATAGATAGAATTTAATTCGATGGGGTGAGAGAAGATGAATAAAAGTTTTTTGTCATTATCAATTGTTTTTTTGGAATTTGTGTTTTTGTTGGTTCGTGGTTAGTTTCAAATGCTTTGCAAGATATAGCAAAGCTAACTCCAGATACAGTTACAGTTACACAAGAACAAAATGATTGGGAACTAATAGTAGTAAATGAAAATAATATCATTTTATTTAATAATAAAAGCGGAGAGTACTGGAGTAAAACTATTGAGAGTGGTGAAGTACCAACTGATTGGGAAAAGTCACCTTTACCTTGGAAACCTTGGGAATAATAGAAAAACAAAATTTCTCATGCCCGATAGCAATGAATAATCGCTTTTTCTTATTGAACTAACGGGTGCTTTACTTGAAGATCATTGAGCTGCTTAGACGGCTAATTTTTCTTATTCAACTAAAGAAGCAGGTTAGTTCAATAAGGACTGGCTGAAAAAAGGGGGAAGACAATGACATTTGAGGAGTTAATAAAAGCAAACGATTGTTATATATCATTTGAAAGTATCTTAGAACCAAGAACTGAGGATAAAAGACTTAGAATAATAATCAACAAAAGTGACAATCCAACAGACTTACTCATCTTTCCACACCCTGACAGCAAAGTGGTAACCTTACAAATTGATTTTAAAAATTACGTTACCTATTCTGTTATTTATGATGATTTTACTATATGGGATGATAGTGAGGTATTTCGGGGTAAGTCATTTCGGATTTATGATAAGTCTAATTACTTTGATTTCATACAGAGAAAATCGTTTCCTCCAAGCGGTAAATTAACACATTACTCATTAGCTTGTATTGAACATAAAGTAGATATTATTTCAAAATTTGAACCAGCAATTACAATTATTAACCCAGAAAATATTAAGTAGCTTGGTTAATATTTATTAAACTAACGGGGCAGTTTAGTGGAAGAAGAAATATCAGAAAAAAACTAAGCAAATGTCATTCTATCGTCCTTCTATCGTCCTTCTACATACAGGACGATTATTTTTTTATAAGGAATTAAAGCCAAATCAATAAACTGTCCGTCTAATGAATGAAAGGTAATCAGGGAGGTGGTATTGTTTGTTGGATTTAGTGAAAAAGGCTCAAAAAGGTAATGATAAAGCGTTTTTAACATTATTTCAGGAATACGAACAAGATATTTATAGAATGGCTTTTGTATATGTAAAGAACCAAAGTGATGCTCTTGATGTTGTTCAAGAGACAGCATACCGTTCATTTAAATCAATCAAAAATCTTAAAGAACCTAAATACTTTAAAACCTGGTTAATAAGAATTGCAATTAGTTGTGCTATTGATTTACTTCGAAAGCAAAAAAATCTAGTTCAATTAAAGCCAGGATTTGAAGAGTTTATATCGGGAGATGTCAATGAAGATATTGATTTAAAAATGACGGTTCGAGACTTAATCGAACATTTAAATGAAGATGAGAAAAGTGTTATAATTTTAAGATTTTTCGTAGGTTTGACGATTAAAGAAGTATCGAAAGCACTCGATATTCCTCTAGGCACGGCAAAAACAGTTTTATACAGAGCTTTAAACAAGCTCCGTATAGATTTGAAAGGAGATGGTGTATATGGGCAATAATATTAAGCAAGAAATGAGTAGAATTGAAATACCAAAAGAGCTAAGTGAAAGAAGCAAAATGGGAGTTTCAAAGGCGAAGTTAGAGATAAGGAATTCTAAACGTAAATGGTCTTTCATTATAGGACCTGCAATAGCAGCTTCTTTGGCATTAGGGATTTTCGTACCTAACTTCATTACAAATAATCCTCCAGAAAACCCAATCATTAAAACAATGGAAACAAATTCTGTCATTGATATATACAATCCAAGAGAAGTTGTAGGTTTTTCAGATAATGTATTTTTAGGAAAGGTCATAAAACAAGTTGGCACAAAATCATTAAACGGTTATCCAGAAACACAATTCGAGGTCGAGGTAATTGATAATATTAAGGGCGAATTGAACGGTACAGTTAAAGTGAATCAACAAGGTGGGTACGAAGGAGAATATTTGTTTCTAATGGAAGATGATAAACTTTTATTAGAAGAACAAACGTATTTATTTGCAACAAGGTACTTAAAAGAAGAAAATTGGCACACTGTAATCCCTGTCGGTGGAGATATTCCGTTTAGTAATGATGAAGAAAGAAAAGAACTGATTGAGAAATACACAAAGGCTTTTAAAGAAGAAATTCCATTCTAAATTGATGAGGGATTCACTGAACGAGAGATTTGTTGAATTACTTTACAAAAATAAATTTATGTAAATAGAAGAATCTTTTTAGATTACTCCGTTCTTCAACTAACGGGTGCTTTACTTGAATATCGTTGAGCTGCTTAGACGGCTCTTTTTTCTTGTTCAACTAACGGAGCAGATTTGTTCAACAAAAAAATGTTATGGAGGTAGATTTTATGGATTCTAATTATAACTGTTTTATTGATATCCGTTTCCACGGTGGAGATATTCAATTTGACGTTTCGGATGACATACAGTTATTTAGTTTTAAATCAGGTATAGGTTTTGTTGCAATCCCAAATTTTCTCTCAACGCTTTCTTCACTATATAAGGGAGAAATTTGTGAGGCGAAATTGGATTGTCACGGAAACTCTGATTACTATATATTTTCCAGAGATGGCACAAACCTTTTTATCGAACATAAAGAATACCATCTTGAAAGTACTATAGGTAAATATCAATTTAAACTAAAAGAATATATAAAAGCTATTGATACAGGATTTCAAAAATACCTGCAACAACTTGAAAAGGAAGAAGTATTACCTTTAAAAACTCAAGTATTTGGTCATCCATTAGGTGATGATGTATTAAATGTTTATTATGATTTTTCATCACTTTTAAACCGTTAATTTTATAAAGCTATTCACATTGTTCAACTAACGGGTGCTTTACTTCAAGAAGGAGTAAAGCCTTTTTCCTTATTGAACTAACGGGCAGTTTAGTTGAAAAACGATGTTTAATTTGTGTTCAACAATCGGGCCAAAATATTGAAAAAGTGGATTTATAAAACACCAAAAACACTTCCAGATGCAAAGATAGAAATCACCGTAGCATCAACAGGCTTTGAAGCATGGTACAAAGTGGTAAAAGCTATACAAAGATGATACATTTCATAGCGTAGTAGTCAGATACTTGAGATTTCTGAAATAGTTCGAAACGCGGTGGCTGTTCCCATGGACCTAAAGGAAGGTGAAGCTATATGTTTTTTAAGAAGAAAGTAGAAAAGGATTTATATTGTATTGCAATTTTTGTTGAAGAAGACCTGGATGAAGATGAATCTGTACATTTGGCTGATAGAATGGACGAATCAGGAAACGTTGCGGTCACAACAGAGATGGAACTAACTTCAGAATCCATTGTTTCCTTAGAGAGTAAGTTTTCAAATACTAGAATTAAAGCTCCAAGTTTTGCTGTTTTAAAAATAGATACGGATAGAGTCAATGAAGAGACAAAAAAGATGGAAAAGAAATTCAAATGGAAAAAATTATTCGGTACCATTCATCCTGATGAATACCTTGTAGTGGAACATAATACGATGTATGATTTTACAAATACACTCCTGTATACTACAAATCTAGAAGATGTAATTGAATTTCTGGCAGAAAAGAAGAAGGTCGGGTTGAACTAAAGGTACAGAAAAAATCTAACATATTATTGTACGAGATTGTTGACCCGAAGCAACTCTTACTACAAGAAGACCATTTGTTAACAATCAAAAAAATTGCAAACCTTTTAATAGTTCCTTTAAGGAAGATAGACTGAATAGATCTACGATAGTGATTGTTAAACTAACGGGTGCTTTACTTCAAGAAGGAGTAAAGCCTTTTTTCTTATTGAACTAAAGAGGCAGTTTAGTTCAATAACCATTTTAATGAGATTGATATAGTGTTAATATTAAAACAATTCAAACTGTATGGGAGATAACTTATGAAAAATTTATTATTAGCAATTTTAGGGGCAGTAGTAATGTGGTTAGTACTCAGTTTTATTATCAAAGATTTTGAAATGATTTCTTTAACTACACTTATCATTGGTATTGTGCTTGGATTTAGTATTGGTAAGAAAGAAAAAGAAACTTCAGAGTAACAGGTTTTTTTGATTGTTTGAGTGTTGTACATTTTAAAGGACTAACGTTTCTTTTTGTCATTAACGATATTTAACTAACGAGGTGCTTTACTTCAAGAAGGAGTAAAGCCTTTTTTCTTATTGAACTAAAGGGACAGGTTAGTTGAAGAGTGTTGTTTAACTTGTGTTCACGCACAATATTCTTTATACCCATGGATTAAAACTATATTTTTATTGTCAAACGTATAACAAGGATGCATCCACTTAATTTCTTCGTTCAGCTCCTCACACTTAAAAGCGCTATCCCGTAACTTCACATATTCGACCTTCCATTTCCTGGTCTTACTTAAATATTCATCAACTTTAGGATTCTTCCTCCCTGTTACCATCAAAATACACTCCTTTTAGGTTCATGTTGGTATGATAATATATCAGTTTAATCTTCCGAAACTACTCAGTCCTCTCTAGAACTGATTTTTCATTAAGAATTTTAAAACTTTTTTCGTGCAAATTACGAATATACTTATAGGGCAATGATATTGGAAAGCATGTGATGAATAAATGGAGAATGATTTACGCTGGATCAAACAGATAAAGAAAAATGCCAGTGAGTCCGCAGCGAATGCGCTCGTGTCGAAATATTATAAGGAAATGTATGCTTTTCATTATAAGCAGACGCTGGACGCAGAGCTATCACTGGATTTAACGCAGGAGATTTTCATTGCCGTCTTGCAATCCATACATACCTATGACCCGAAAAAAGCATCTTTTCGTACATGGCTGTATAGGCTCGCTTCAAACCATATCGTAGATTATTTCCGTTCTAAGCATTATCGATATGCGCAATTTACCCGGCCGATCGAGGACATCCATCAGGAATTTGAAGATGAATACAATATGGAAATCTCACTTGAATACAAGGAGCAGTTCGAGCTTATCAATGAGCTCGTCAATCGGCTTGATGCACATTCACAGCAAATTATCCGCTTAAAGCTTTTCGGTGATTATACGCTAAAGGAAGTTTCAACCATTGAAGCGATTCCATTATCGACTGTCAAAACAAGATACTACACAGCACTGAAATGGATCCGTAAAGAAATGGAGGTGGAGAAAAGTGAAGAAAGATAAATTTAAAATTCCGATGCCCAATGACAGCACCATCGAGAGACAGATCAGTCAAATCATCTCACAAGGTTTGGTAAAGAGAGAATCCTTTTCGTCCTATTTGCAATCAATGGTGCAACAGGTGGGCTGGAGGCATCTATTTTCGGATCGATTGGAACTTAGCTTTATTTTAACTATCGTCATAGGAATATACAGCCTGTTTCTCATCATACCAAATCAAGTCGAAATCCAAGATCTTTACGCATTTATTTTTCTGTTGTCACCGATTCTGTTCCTTGCTCTCTCAATCTATACGTACGTGAATAAAACACAAAATGCTACGTACGACGTGGAAATGGCTTGTAAATATAATGTTTATCAAGTCATTGCCTTTCGAATGCTGGCGTTTAGTGTTTCTACACTGATCCTCAATACGTTGGCAATTGCCTTTATTGCTATGAAATTTGAAGAAATCCATTTTATGCGTGCGTTCATGCTATCTGGCACATCTCTGTTCCTATTTTCAATCATTCTTTTAGTCGCCTTGATGAATCGGAGGACAAAAGGGATTGTCACGGTAACAATAACAGTATGGATCATGGGTAACACACTTTTGAAGTCGGCGAATAACGATTTTTACAACGGGGTCCTTCTTCATATACCAGTAATCGTATATGCGGTTGTCCTACTCTGTTGCCTGATAATTTATATGAACTACTTGAAAAAACTAATCGTATTCAAGCAGGTGGAGGGGGTATTTTAACATGTTAGTCGTGAAAAATGTCAGCAAGCGTTACGGTGATTTTACCGCATTGCAACAGATCAATTTAGAATTCAAAACGGGTCTTTATGGATTGCTTGCTCCAAATGGGGCAGGGAAAACGACGCTCATCAAAATGTTGGCGACCTTGATTACGCCAAGCGAAGGGGAAATCTATTATAACGGAAAAAACATCATAGCTATGGATGAGCAGTACCGTGAACTGTTAGGCTTTTTGCCGCAGCAATTCGGTTATTACAAAAACTATTCGCCTAAGCAATATATGTTGTATTTAGCAGCCTTGAAAGGGTTAGGGAAAAAAGAGGCACTCCGAAAAATAGACGAACTCTTGGAAAAAGTCGCTTTAGGTGATGTAGTAAATAAAAAAATGAAGAAATTTTCTGGTGGAATGATTCAACGTGTCGGCATCGCTCAAGCATTGCTGAACGATCCGGAAATCCTCATTTTAGACGAGCCTACGGCAGGCCTCGATCCGAAAGAAAGGGCGCGTTTCCGTCATTTACTCACGGAACTCGCCCGTGACCGACTTGTCATTATATCTACCCATATCGTATCGGATATTGAATCGATTGCGAATGAAATCATTATGATCAAAAACAAGCAACTGCTTTATAAGGATTCGGTTGAGGATATTTGTTCAACATTGAAAGGGTATGTGTTCGAAACAACCGTCGATTTTGAATTGATGAAAGCGTTCCGGAAGAAATATGTCCTTCTTTCTGAGAAGCAAGAGTATGACAAGATGATTGTCCGCTTTATCCATAAAGGCGTGCCGGAAGTTGAATGGAAGCCAGTCGTGCCGGAGCTGGAGGATGTGTTCCTTTACGAATACCGCGATGAAATCGAAGGGGAAGTTTGATGCGTATACTCATCTATGAATATAAGAAGGCATTGACAACGCCTATCATGATTGCATTGCTCATCGTCTTTTCGGCTTTTAATCTATTTGTCATCATCAGTTCATCCGACCATAAAGAAGAATTGAAGATAATCAATGAAATTATCGAAACGTACGAATTGGACATAACAGATGATTCATTGGACGATTTCAGCAGAGACGTTCAAATCGACATAGCTGAATTAAAAAGGATGACAGCGTCCGAGTTTACAAGCGTCAATGAATTCCTTGGCGGATTGCACTTTGAGGATCACGAGAATTATACCGATGAACAATGGGAGTTCATTCACCAACTGCAACTAAAAGAAATGTATTTGAACATGGCAAATTCGATTGATGAAAACTATGAAGAAATTGATATACGAAAATTGGGTGAGGCGGATATAGAGAAGTATCGTCTCAGTGGCAATGCTGCTGAAACACTTCTGAATGAATACGAGAAATTCTCAGAGCGGTACGAGGAAATGGTTGAAAACGGAGAGCATAAGCAATGGTTTTTCGCAGGGAAAGCGTACTACATGCATAAATTTCTATTCAAAACGGTCTTCCTGCATATCATTATCGAATCTCTTCTATTAATCGTCTTGACGACTGCATTGATCACGACGTATGAGTTTGAAAACAAGACACATCTCGTTGCGTACTCCACCAAAAGTGGCAGAAAGTTGATGAAGAACAAGCTTCTAGCTTCTTTAACAATGGCTACAACTATTGTAGTCTTCCTATTCGCGATAACACTCGGAACGTTTTTCACAGTTTTTGATTACTCCCACGTCTGGCAAACATCCATTAGCAGTGCGTTTAACTGGGAACATAATTTCCCGTATGTCGCTTGGTGGGATTTATCTGTAGGAACCTTTCTAATAGGTGTAATTGCATTTGTTTTCATCTCGCTACTGTTATTTTCAGGTTTAACATTTGCAATTTCTGTCGCGGTGAAAAACAGCTACATCACTTTCTTTCTAATCGCAGCACTATTCGTCCTCATGTGGCTATTACCAAGCTTTATGCCAAAGTTTTCAAACCTATTATTCGTCTTTGCGTATACTTTACCGACTTTACTCTTAGCAGTCAGTTTCTCGTTCATGGGAAGCAGCGGATTGATTCTTTTTGAAAACTTTGAATGGATGACAATTAGCTGTTGGACGATGATTACGATTGCAGTTTGCTATATTTCGTATAAACGTTTTAGTAAGGTCGATATTTCATGAGGGGGTGCAGCAATGAGAATTTTATGGAATGAATTGAAGAAAATCTTCACGTGGAAAACGATGTTATTGCTGTTGTTTATCAATGCGGTACTCTATTTTCTATTGATCGAGTTTTATATTACTAATTTCCCGAATGGAGATGGTATTTACTCATACAATATTGCAGTTGAGATGGTAGAGAAATACGGTGATGCGATGGATGAGGATGAATTCATTGACTTCCAAAACACATATGAGGAAAAATTTGAAGAAGCAAATCGATATTTGCAGTCGAGGGAAGATGCTATTGTAGTTGGATTGGATACATATGAAAAATTCCAAGCATATGATTGGTGGAATCCTTCTGAAGAGGCACGTGCCTTGCAAAATGATATTTTTTTCGATAATACTATCGATCTCTTTTGGGAGTTGCAAGAGCGTGAAAGGCTGATTGAGTTTTATAATTTCAGGAAAAATACTCCTGAAGTATCTAATGTTAACAAGAGAGACCGTTTAATGGAATTGATTGCTGAAGAAAAATTCGGAGTATACACGGAAATAGTTATCCGGAACTTTAAATCATTTATTAAAGGTGTTGGCATTGTTATCCTGTTCAGCGTTGTGCTAGTCATCTCGCCAATAATACTGCGGGACCGTTCAAGGGGGCTCCTTCTGCTGCAATACACTTCGAAAGAGGGACGAAATCTTTTCAAAACGAAAATTCTGGCAGGGTATATTGCAACATTCATCGTCATTACTGGATTGTTGGCCGTTTATTTCAGTCTGTATTCTTTGAACAATACGGACATGTTTTTTAATGTGCGTGTCAACACATTTATTGGGAATGAATCCTGGTTTGACCCAACGTTTTTCCAATTCATCATGCTTTGCATCGCTGCTATTTACTTGATCGGGTTCTTCTTTGTAACACTTACGATGAGTTTTTCAAATGTAGTTCCCAATATGGTTTCATTAATTGGAATCCAAATCCCATTTGTTGTCGGTTTCTTGATCTTCGGCCTGAATCGATTATTGCCGGATATGATACACATTTGGAATCCTAAGTGGTTAGCCCCTGTTTCTTTCAGCAGCATGGTTATCGTAAGCATCATTATTATTTATTTCCTAATAAAGCGCGAGAAAAAGATGGATATTTTGATATAAAAAAAGAGAGTTATTGTTACGTTTAAATAGACTAAACTAATTAAAGGATAGGCTGATGTATCAAAAGCAACGCTCGATAATACCAGGGCTTCCGTTGGAGAATTGAAACTCTACGAGAGTACCTACACCGAAACAGGTAAAACGAGAAGTGAATGAAAACAACAATGATTACTTTATTGCAACACTGAAAAGGAAAAATAAGAAGTTGGAAAAGGAAAACAAGCAATTAAGAGAACAATTGAAAGTAGCTTATGCAGATGTCTATTAAATCTTATGAGGGAAAAAACTTCTCCATCTCTTCTTCAACTAACGGGGCAGCATTCCTGTTTGAAGGATGTTCCGGGTCTTGAAAGAAAAAAAGCCCTCTAGTATGATGTGGGTGTCAACGACCATTGACCCAT
>NZ_JBXCJD010000037.1:0-8236 GCF_056786515.1 Sporosarcina sp. Y838
ATGGGTCAATGGTCGTTGACACCCACATCATACTAGAGGGCTTTTTTTCTTTCAAGACCCGGAACATCCTTCAAACAGGAATGCTGCCCCGTTAGTTTAACAAGAAAAGCAATACTGTTGTTACACTAAAGCACCGTTAGTTATACATAAAGACTTACACATTAATTGCATATTATTTAAATGATGTGACAATAAGTATTTATTTCTTACCTTTTAGTTCTAAAAGTATAGGTGCTATATTTAGTAAGATAGAAATAATTGTCAAAAACCATAATGCCCTTTCCATACCAGGTACTACATCCCCTAAAGCTGACCAATCTTCTACTTCTACCCACACCGATACAAGACTGTATTCTGCACAAAGTGTTAATGCTGTAAATGATAATCCCATCGCCATAGCAAGCTTATAATCCTTTCCTGCTTTATACATATAAAGATTTATAAAAGTTGCTACTATTGCAATAACCCCAAATATCATAAATAACATTACTAACCTCCATATATTTTTATTTTTGTCGTGTAATAATACTAATGTGCATCATCTCAATTTTTTGTATTACTTTTTTATTAGACATTAATACATCAAATCCTATTTTATAGTAAATGCTCTTCCTTTTGTGATTTCTTATTGAACAAACCTGCTTCTTTAGTTGAAGAAGAAAAGGGTGTCTAACCCCTAAATGAAGTAAAGCACCCGTTAGTAAAAAAAGCATTACATTCCTGATAATAAAATTGCAAATACAACCATCAAAAATATCAAAAGTGATATTCCTAATACTGTTATAGCCAACTTAAATCTATTCCCTTTAATAATTGAAATTACGGAAACAATTAAACCTATGAAAGCAATTAGTAAACTAAAAACTGTAGGAATTGGCTCAGGTAACCTTGCCAGTGCGGTACTAAAAAACAATAGAAAAAAGAGAATTTGTAGTGAAAATGAAATTAATAAAGCCTTGTTAATCATTATGTACCTCCTTTCAGGGCAACCCAAGTATACATAAAGCAAGAATTGGAATTCCAATTAACTTGTTACACTAACCTGCTCCGTTTGTTGAAAAAGCTATTTTTTAATTTTTAACGCCATAATGTAATTCCACAAATTGATTGAAGTTCCTAGTTCCTTTCAACGTAAGGTCTAATTGATAATCTCCTTTTTTAAATAACGGAATTCCTTTCCCTATAATAGTTGGAGCCACTGTTAAAATAATTTCATCAACTAATTTTTCTTTCATGAAATATTGTAACAATTCCCCTCCACCAACAATCCAAATGTTTCTTCCTTCTTGATTCTTCAATTTATTAGTAACACTAACTATGTCATCATTAATAAATTTGACATCTTCGGTATCTTCAATTGAAGATCTTGTAAATACATAACACTCTTTATTTTTATATGGGAATTCCCCTGTTTCGTGTCTTATTATCCAATCATAAGTTTTATTACCCATTAAAACTGTATCTACTGTCTCATAAAACTCTGAATATCCGTTATCACCTTCACCTTCAACATTAAATAGCCATTCTAAAGACTCGTCTTCCGTAGCTATATACCCATCTAAACTCGCAGCAATATACAAGACCAAATTTCGTTTTTTACTCATAATATCCTCCTTATAAAAACAAACGGAATGTACGTTCTTATTCATTGCAGCAATATTTTTCTACTCTTCAACTAATCTGCCCATTAGTTCAATAAGAAAAAAAGTTACTTCTGGCAACCCCATGATTTTTTACTAAAGCATCCGTTACTTTAAGTGTAATAACTCACAATCTAAAATTATTGATTGAAGTCTTGATTTAACAATGAATACATATATAAATCATCAAATTCCCCGCAGGTAAACTCATAATTCCTCAAAAGTCCTTCTCTAATAAACCCCTTTTTTTCAGCTAATTTTTGTGACGGTTTATTAGTAGGTTCTATTAACGCTTCTATTCGTTGTAAATTCATCTGTTCAAATCCATATCTAATAACAGCTTCAAAAGCCTCACTTGCTATTCCTTTCCCCCAGTGTTCTCCACTTAACTCAACACCAATTTCAGAACGATAATGCTGTGAAACCAAGTTAAGAAATCCACAACTACCAATTACCTCCCCTTGCCCCTTCAACGTAATCCCCCATCTTATTCCTGTTCTCTTTTCAAATATTGATTTATACCACGAAATCTCATCCAATACGTCATCAATGGACTTAAATGGTTCTAAACCAACGTACTTCATTACGTCTTTATCAGACAAATACTTTAGAAGACTGTTTGCATCATCTTGTGTTACTTGTCTTAAAATCAACCTATCTGTTTCAAGTATAGGAAATGCACTTACTTCTACCACAATAAACCTCTCCCTAAATATTATTCATTTTGTAGTACCCGCCATTACTTGAATATTAGAGGACATCACTGTTCTTCAAGTAAACTGCTGCTTTAGTTGAATTAGAAAAGAGTGCTTAACACCCCTAATTGAAGTAAAGCACCCGTTAGTTTAATAAGAACAGAGACGCTTTTTAAACAATCGCGCCCGATTGCGGCATAGCGATATTAAAGAAAAGCACCCTGTTCAAGAATTTCTTAATGGATTTTCCCTGTTCAGCCAATTTTCTTTTGTCAAATTCATATTGATAGAATCTATCCATTCTCCTTCATATTCTAGATTGTTTTCATCAATACTATCTATAACAAAGCCAACCTTTTCATATACATACTTAGCCCTTGGATTGAAGTCAAAAACACTTAAGGTAAGTTGGTTAAGTGTAGTGTTTTTAAATAGATAATCAATCATGAGTTGAGTTGCTTCAGTTCCTAATCCACGATTTCTTCCCCTTGATCCAATAAGTATCCTAA
Organism: Sporosarcina sp. Y838; assembly: GCF_056786515.1. NCBI lineage: Bacteria > Bacillati > Bacillota > Bacilli > Caryophanales > Caryophanaceae > Sporosarcina > Sporosarcina sp. Y838. The sequence continues at coordinate 2,845 of NZ_JBXCJD010000037.1, forward strand.
AATTCATACTATGATTTTTTTCATCATATAAATTGACTACTATTTCTCCCACTAAGATACCTTGGGATTGGTCAACAATAGCCAGATCCAAGCGATCGGTTTGTTCATTTCTTGTATTGTACCAATGGAGAATTGATTCCTTATCAAAATCCGAAGTGCTCCCTGTCAGTTTTATTACTTCAGAATCCTTTAAGCATTCCTCTATATAAGGAAAATCTTCATCTATAAAAGGTCTGAGAACAACTTTCTCCCCCTCTATTAGGGGTTTATGACCTAAATATATCATTACACTCACACTCCATTATTTATACATTTCCCCGTATTATCAGTTATCTTCTTCAACTAACCTGCCCTTTAGTTGAAGAAGATAAGGGTGCTTAACCCCTAATAGAAGTAAAACACCCGTTAGTTGAGTAAAAAATAATAATTAAAGGTTAACATCGAATTACAATGTTTTCCTAAAGGAATAACACCATTTGTCATATTCCAATTTATCTTCATAAAATCGGTGTGCATCACTTCTTTGTAAACCTGACTCTAATGCTACATACTCTGCCCCATTTTCAATAGCCCAATAATGTATGTACTTTAACAATTTCTCTCCATAACCAAATGACCGTTGAGACACATCAGTTACTAGATCATAAATGAAAATATGACGCTTATTATAAAAGTTTATTCTCCAACTCAATCCAACTAATGAAACTATTTCATCTTCAGCGTACATTGCGAATAGCTTGTATCCATCTTTACTCATATCTTGAAGTAACTCTATGTATGTTTCTTCTGTTAAATCAGTTCTTAATTGTTTCATAATAGGAAAAGCATCTAACCACTGCTTGGTATTTGTTAACTCAGATATTGTTTCTAATGTAGATTTCGCCATAATTCAATTCCCCCAATTTTAGATTTCTCTCAAATTACACCGAAAATTATTGTAAATTTTACCCTTCAACTAAACTGCCGCTTTAGTTGAATAAGAAAAAAGAGCTGCCTAAACCCAATGTTCTTTCACTAAAGCTATCCGTTAGTTGAATAACAAAGTAAATTTCATATTTCTTTGATAATCTCTACTCTATTACCAAAACCATTACTCAATAAGAAAAGCTGCCATGAAAGGCAGCCGATTCTTAAACTAAGTACCTGTTAGTTTATTTAATTCTTAGAGATTCTAAATTTCTTTTGAGAGAGAAAATAAGCTAATGTAGCAGTTAGCAAAGTAAACAGTAATGGAATTGAAGTCGTCCCAAACTCTACTTCTCGACTTAAATTACCCCCTATCGAAGACAAATCGGGAGTATAAGAAGCAGTAAGAATCAAACCTGACATTATTTGAAATGCCATAAATATTATTACGAAACTAATTATAAACACAAAATACTTTTTCAATATGGTTAGCTCCTTATCTCAATTTACCATATCCCCTAATTATTCTGTCAGTTAGTTAAACAGTAAATTGGATTAGCTCCATGAAATCAATTTGCCCCGACAAAAAAAGGAGGTCAAAAAGTTCCTTTAATTTAAGTGTACTCACTCACAATATTTACAATTTTCATTCTAAATCTAATGAAAATTGAATTACTTAAAATACCATTTTAATGCATTCGTGTACAAAATCTTATCTGTAGCTTTTTCATCAAATAGATGCTGAATCAATTCAATGTCTGCATACTTAAAAGGTCTTTTTGCCCTTGTAGATGGTAAATCTGTTCCGAACATAAGAGCGTCTGGGTTAATTTTATAAATAGATTTTAAGGCATTCTCGATATTCAATTCTACACGACCAAATCCAGTGGCTTTAACTCGAATACCTTTATCCACCAGCTTTAATAAACGTGGTAATCCTTCTTCAGACAATCCTAAATGGTCAATTGATATAGCAGGTAATTTTTCAATAGTTGATGCAATTTCGGGTAACTCTTTTGCATCAATGTAAAGTTCACTATGCCACCCTACTAGATCATAAACTCTTCTAGCAAAGTAATCGAGCATCGATAAATCTTCTGAACCGCCTCGTTTTATATTAAAACGTAATGCTTTTACCCCATTTTTATTTAAATTTAAAATCTCTTCGTCCGTCGCCGTAAAAGGTAATTGCGTTACGCCACAAAATGTTGAACCCATTTGTTTAAGGGCCTTTAATAAATATTCTTGGTCAAATCCTTGGAATGACCCCGATACAATCGCCCCACCTAATACATTTAAATCAGCAGTTTCATTTTGATAATCTTCTACAACATAGCTGGGTGGCAAATATCCTTGGTTTTCGATGATTGGAAAATCAAAATCAATAATATGAAAATGTGCATCAATAATTCTCATTTCAATTCCCCTTTCTTTACTTAACATAACAAATATACCTCATAAATGAAACTATGGGTTATTAATACAAAGTCATAAGTTTATATTATTGCACTATTCTCCCCCGATAGTTCAATAAGAAAAAGGGTTACCTCTGGCAACCCTATGATTTTTTACTAATGCACCCGTTACTTCAATAAGAATAGACAGGTTTTAACTCTCTTCCAATAAAGTTAGCAGATACAGGGCTTATTTCTAATTCTCTTGCCCAAACAGAAAGTTGACCAATGTGATGTATTTCGTGAGTAATTATATGGTGTAATATTTCATCAACAGTATATTTATCTTCATCCCAAGGGATACTCACATGTTCCTTTTTTAATTCATTTAAATCCGATTTTATAAAGTCAGCTATTTCTTTTCGGAATGTATCTGAGAGAGATTTAACTTTATCAAGTGTATTATAATCAGCAAACTGAGCTACTACTACATCTTCTTTACCTTGAATACCACGAAGCCAACTATATTCCACATCAATAATATGAAAAAGGGTGTATAAAATACTTCCTACTCCTCCAGTTCTGCCTTTTATCAACTCTTCATTTGATAGTTGATTACACCATTCAAACCATTCGTCTCTTACTTGTGTAAACGCTAAACTAGAGTTAACAGTTTTCCACAAATAGAAATCAACAGAATTCCACAAATAAGATTAAACAGTTCCTCAAAAAACTAATCATTTTCAATATACTAATAGTAGTCTATTGAAGGTGAGGAATTAGGAGTGAACAGATTTATGAATTATGTGGAAATCCATCGGTTATATAATGAGGGATTCTCAAAAAGTGCTATTGCTAAAAAGTTGAAGGTTTCTAGGAATACTGTTATTCAATACTTGAATATGACAACTGATGAATTTGAAGAATTTCTAAGTTCTTTACGAACTAGGGAGAAAAAATTAGATGTATTTCACGATTAAATACTTGAATGGCTGCGTGAACATCCTGATTTGTCAGGGGCACAAATTTATGATTGGTTGGAGGAGAAATTCAACTTTAAAGAAGTTGCAGAAAATACAGTTCGTATTATGACACAACCATTTGAACTTCTACAAGACAAGTGTCGAGCCTTACGTCTCGCTGAGACGGCCAAAGAATTACCAAGCTTAATGCGGGAAGCAGAGGCTAAGAACTGGACTTACCATGAATTCATACATGAAATATTAAGTTACGAAATGGGTTGTAGGGAGCAGAAGAACAACGAAAGATTGATGAAATGGGCTGAGTTTCCTGAGAAACTGACATTTGAAGAATATGACTTGAAGGAACAAACGGCAATTGGGGAAAAGCAACTCAATGTTTTGAAAGAATTGAATTGGATTGAGGAATATTTCACATTAATAATGATGGGCCCGACGGGCGCTGGTAAAACGCATCTGTCTATCGCTTTGGGTATACATGCGGTAGAAAAAGGATATCAAGTATCCTTCATCTCCATGAGCCAGCTCATGTATATCTTAAAAACGAAAGAGTATATCAGTAAGTCAAAGACGCGTTATAAGCGTATCGCCACATCAGATTTAATAATTATAGATGATGTGATGTACATGGCGTATGAGGCGCAAGAAGCAAACTTATTCTTTCAGTTTATCTATGATTTATACGATAAATCAGCATTTATTTTAACCTCTAATAAGGGACCAGGAGAGTGGGGAAAGTTTTTAGGAGACCCCACTCTCACAACCGCAATATTAGATCGATTACTGCATCGTAGTGAAATTATCACCTTTGACAAGGAGGCTGATAGTATTCGAATGAAATATAGAAAGGCATTGTTTCAAAATCTAACTGTTGAATCTTAATTGGTGAAAACTGTTGAAACTTATTTGTGGAAAACTGTTTAATTCTACTTGACGGTTACAACTTGCCAGTTATATTCAAAAAAAATTATCAATGTAAACACTCCCATATACAATTGTTTATATCAATAAGAATTAGCTCTTGTCACTAAAACCCCTATTTTATTGAAGTAACCTTCGCCTTTAGTTGAACAAGAAAAAAGAGCCATCTAAGCAGCTCAACGATCTTCAAGTAAAGCACCCGTTATTTCAATAAGAACAGAGACGCTTGGATCTACGTCAATATATTGCACACTCAAATACTTGAAACGAATTTCCTACACCATATCCATTTGCAACTTCATGACGAATAAAATCCTTGAAGCCATTAGATTTCAAGACATTTTCGAATTCCCCGTTTTCATAAAGGCGAACGGGAAAGTCCATTATTTCTTCTTTCTCTATTTGACCATTTTTAACTAGATGATATTTCAGTTTAGTATTTAGCATTTTACTTCTAGGGTCAAAATCCATTTTTTTATATTCAATAATTTCATTGTCGCCAATATATTGTCTATTTGTTTCAATCCAATCAGATATCTCTTCTACTGGCCCCTTGTTTGTCATAACAGTTAAAAGTATCTTTCCGCCTTCTTTCAGTACATTTCTCATGTTAGAAAGACTATCTTTCACTAATTCATCCGGCATAAGTGAAAAAGAACCAAATGGTATCATAACTAAATCATAATTTTTATCGCTCTTAAACTCTTCTAGTCTACAATGAAATATATTTGGCTCAAGATTTAAATTCTGACCTTTTATTCTACATAAACTAAGCATTTCTTCAGAAATATCAAAGCCTTCAATATCAATCCCTTTTTCCAATAAAGGAATAAGCATTCTGCCATTTCCGCACATTGGTTCTAAGACTTGAAAATCTTCATCCTTAACAAAAGATAGATAAAACTCAAGTTCATTTTCACCTGCAATAGACTTATTTGTTTCATAAATTTGCGTACAAAGTTCCCCATAATATTCTTCCAAGGTAATTTCCCCCAATAGTTTTATTCTTCGCTTATTAAAATCTTTTTTTATTAACTTAACAATCTGGCCCGATTGTTGAACACAAGTTAAACAACACTCTTCAACTAACCTGCCCCGTTAGTTGAATAGCTGTCCTAATATGAACTAATCTACCCAAAGACTCTAAAGTAATTTAACTACTTTATTTTGGATATACTTTTTTAAACCGTT
>NZ_JBXCJD010000038.1:0-6517 GCF_056786515.1 Sporosarcina sp. Y838
TATGAAATACGTGAAAAAATATTTATTCTACATGATGAAGTAGTGTAAGCCGTTGATACATCAATGTTTATAGAGGGAGGTTAGTTCAAGAAGAAGATAGAATATAACTTTGAGGTCACTTGTAAAGAGGGGGAGTAATATGAAAAAAAAGATATTAATATTGATAATGTTAATTTTAATATTTCTTATAGGATTTAATATGTTTTATAATGGGTTTTCGAAAATTGAAAGTATGACAATACAAAAATATGATGAAGTATTCGAAGATGGAAAAACCACAACTGATAAAGGAAAGATAGCTACTATTAGAGGTATATTGAATAAAGCAAATCACCTAAATGCTGAGTATAAAATTGCAACTGAACCAAGATACAAGATTCAACTAATCTACAAAGATAAATCTACCGAGGTTATTGACGTCATCGAAGAATTTGGTAAGAACAAGACTCTCCTAAGTAGTAATAAGAATGGTTATTACGAAATAAATGATAAACAAACGCAAAAAATATTAGAACTCTTGTTGAACTAATGTGGTGCTTTAGTTGAACAATCGGCTGTATTTACAATTACCTTAGTCGTTGGTACTCTAGGCTATTTCCCATTAGAAAGTCATTACACCTCAAAATGTGGTAATATTATACAGGGTTAATTTCGAAATAAAAGCAACCTTTATGTTAAAGGAACAACATTAGAAATTGAGATTGGAGTTTATTAAATATGAGGTTTTTTATAAAAGCAGTATTAGTAGTTGTATTGTGTTTTTATTTATTGGTACTTTCAAAACTAATCTTATTTAAATATCTAACAATTCCTGACTTAGTTAATCATTTTACTTTTAGTTATGATGGTCGTTCCTGGAGTCATAACTTTATTCCTTTTAAAACGATAATCTATTATTTATTCTTAGCAGATATAAATTTCAATATGAGAGTAGAAAACTTAGTTGGAAATATCATTGGTTTTGCACCATTTGGTTTTATTTTGCCTTTAATATCAAAAAGATTCCACTTGTTCAAAAATATTGCCATAGGATCCTTTTGTTTAAGTTTGACATTTGAACTTATTCAATTTGTATTTAAATTTGGAAGTTTTGATGTTGATGATTTAATTTTAAACACACTTGGAGGTGTAATAGGGTATATAGCTATTTACGCTATCTTTATACTTACAAAATACATAAAACAAAAAAAGTTCGTGAAATTTCTTCTTAAACTAACGGGTGCTTTACTTCAAGAAGGATAAAGCATTTTTTCTTATTGAACTAACGCAGCAGGTTAGTTCAATAAGAAAAGGGTGCTTAACTTGTGTTCAACAATCGGGCCATTTAGCTGGAAAGGGGGAGAGAAAGATTAATTTAGAAACAACAACTAGTAATTTTAACCTTGGAGATATACTCTTCACACTGTTTTCCCTTGGTTTTACAGTACTCATTATAGTTTTGATTGTGTCGCTGATCCGTACCAACAATAAGCGAAAAAAGCAACTCGACAGGATTGAAAAGAAAATTGATAATCTGAATCAATAAACAAAAAACAGTAAGGTGTACATACTTCGATTAACGGGTGCTTTACTTCAATTAGGGGTTAAGCCCCTCTTTTATTCAGCTAAAGGGGCAGTTTAGTTGAGTAATAATAGATAAAAATGAGGAATGAAAAGTGGATTTTTGAAGCCTATACGAAAATTTATAGATAAGGGGGAATGAGTTTGAAAAGATTTATGCCTTTGGTTATTGTGGCGTTATTTACACAACTACTTGCAATTATTATCTGGGGTGAATACGTTTGGTTAAGTAAACTTGCTTTGGGTTCAGTAGGAGGAACACCATTAGAACATATCCAACCAGCTTTATGGTTCATTTTTGTTACAGAAATCATATTAGTCATATTATTAGCTATTTATTTTAAGAAAAATGAGTGATTTTCTACTTGAACTAACGAAGCAGGTTAGTGCAAGAAGGAAAATAATAAATCATATAAATAAGGTGTGTTAAAATACATGCTAAACATACAGGGGGAAAAATAATGTTTATACATAAAATTGATGAAGATGTATCTTTAAAATTAATTGAATTGAATGATGCTGAGAGAATTTTTGAGCTTACCGATAAATCAAGAAACCATTTAAGAGAGTGGCTACCGTGGCTTGACTTCACTACAAAAGTCGAGGATTCAAAAGAGTTTATCCAAAACAGTTTAAAAAGTTATGCTGAGAATAAAAATATAAATACCGTTATTTTATACAAGGGAAAAATTGTTGGTGTGGCAGGTTCAACAGTATTAATTGGTCAAACAAAACAGCATATATAGGCTATTGGCTTAGTGAAGAATATCAAGGAAAAGGAATTATGACCAAAGTTGCTAAGGCATTAACTGATTATGCGTTTAGCCATCTAAACTTAAATAAGGTTGAAATTAGGGCTGCTTTAGAGAATAAAAAAAGTAGAAGCATTCCCGAAAGATTGGGTTTTGTAAATGAAGGAAGTATCAGGCAAGCAGAATGGTTATATGACCATTTTGTTGACCACATCGTTTATGGAATGTTAACAGATGAATGGAATAAAAATAGATAACCTCTTATTAAGCTAACGGGTGCTTTACTTCAATTAGGGGTTAAGCCCCTCATTTATTCAGCTAAAGGGGCAGATTAGTTCAATAAGACAAGTTGGCTTAAAAGTATATTTATTTTTTGAGAATTTATACTTTACTTAACACTACACAGAAGGGAACCCATCATTTATGAGTCCTGTAAGATTTTTTATTTATCAATTCATCTTATTTATCGCACTTCTTCTTCTCAATATCTACTCTGACCCATACATCAGCAAACCATTTTCTCTTGTTGATTTAATAGCAATATGTATAACAGCTCCTATCTTTATACTGCTTATCATCCTGATAGGTAAGTTATACATACGTTTCAATACCAGGTTACGAAACAAGGTCTTACTCTCTATAACAGCCCTTATTTTAGCAATCATATGTTTAGTAATAGTAGAGAATATTTGGTTTGAAATAAAAGGGGAGATGTTAATCAACTAACGCGGCAGTTTAGTGGAATAAGATATGTTAAAATGAACATGGAATACTTTAATTGTTTAAAAAGGGGTGTTCAAGGTAATGAAATATCAAAAACGTTCTGTTTATATTTCAATTGTAACACTTGCTTTCTTCTTAGTATTATCTTTAATGACACACCATTGGGGATTCTTTTTATGGAGTTTATTACCTGTTTTTATAGTTTTGATGACTACGTTTTCCACCAAAATCACGAAGAATAATGAAAAATAAAGGGCGTTTTCTTAATCTAATGGGTGCTTTACTTCAAGACGGAGTAAAGCCTTTTTTCTTATTGAACTAAAGCGGCAGGTTAGTTGAAGAGTGTTCTATAACTTGTGTTCAACAACTTAACGCAAGTAATCAATCTACTTTTAGGAGTTTATAATGAAAAAAAATAATGTTTCTATAATTTTAAATTTAATAGCTATTTTATTTTTATTTGCAACTTTTTTTCTTCAATATGAACATTTATTTGTAACTCGTATTGTTTTGATTGTTTTTTCAATAGTATATTTAGTGATTGAAATAAAAAAAGAGTATTTTTTGGCAAATAAAATGATGTTTATTATTTTCAGTGTGGTTAGTCTAATTGCCTTAATAGCAAGTATTTTATTTGATAATACTTCAGCGAATAACCTGACAAATAATATTCTTATCCTTGTATTTGTTTTTATTCTTATTGGTACTATGTATAAAGATTTATATGATAAAAACAAATAATAAAAAGAGATGGTTAGTTGAAGAAAAATAAAACTAATTAGCATTCTTGTTTCTATTTTCGTTATTCCATTATAGGGTGTGATTGTTTAATAAGTGTCTCTGTTCTTCTTGAACTAACGTGGTGCTTTACTTCAAGAAGGAGTAAAGCACCCGTTAGTGTAAGTAGGAATCTATCTAATGGATGAGGTGATGATGATTTTTAAGATAGTAAATAAAACTGCTTTTAAAAGGGCTGTAGTTTTCTTTGTTATAGCAACGATAGTGACAGTATTGGGAACAGTAATAACTTACTTTGTCAATCCTGATTTAAAAGGAATAATGGAATCCTTCGGGAATAGTTCATCGGATCAATTGAAAGAATCTACAGGGATTAAAAAAGTATGGGCGTACATTGTTAATAATGGGTTCATGGTACCTTTGCAAATGTTTTTATTGGCTTTAATTCCTATACAGTTTCTTTATCTCATAAATGTAATATCAACTGCTCTTATCCCTGGTATTCTTTTTGGTGTTGTTTTGCAGATGGACTTTATAAAAGGCATTGAGATAATTGCGTCTACCATTCCTCATTATTTTGTTGAAATTTTTGCGTTTTGTTTATTTGCAGCAGCTCTATTTGAGTTAAATCGAGTCATTAGAGCAAAAGTTAGAAGTGTATTCAAGAAAGGCAAAGATCAGGTTCCTCTTGTTAAGAAAATTTTAGGCACAATAAAAATTTACGGAGTATTAATATTACCGATTATTATTGTAGCTGCATTTTTGGAGACTTACATAGCTGATATTATATTTAACCTGTTTCAGTAACAGGTTCGACAATCGGGCGCGATTGTTGAAGTAGCATCGCTGTTCTTATTAAACTAACAGGGTGCTTTACTTGAAAATCGTTGAGATGCTTAGACGGCTCTTTTTTCTTGTTCAACTAAAGGGAGGTTAGTTGAATAAGCAGAAATGGATTTTTGATAATTTCAAATGGAAGGTTTTCCAAAATTCGAAACCCATATTCAATTCAAACGTATTAAAGTAAAGGGCATATTAGTGAAAGAAAATCTAAACGCATATTGGGGGGAGTATTATTTGAAGATTGACCATTTAGTTGTAAATGTTGATAGTTTTGTACAAGAAGATGAAAGTTTTATTAAGAAAGTTCACTCTTTAGGTCTTCCATATGAACCAAAATGGGGAAAGGGTACAAAAGGATTTAAGGTATCTAACATATGGATTGGAAATGAATATTTTGAATTGGTTAAAATCAAATCAAAAGACGGTGGGGGTTGGATAGAAAGTTGGACTGAGGACTATCATAGTGGTCATAGGGGACTTATTGGTTTTGCATTAGAAGTAGATGATATTGAAGCAACATATCAGAATCTAATTAGACGGAATATTCAAGCATCAACGCCAGAACCTTTAAAATTCAAATGGTTCTTTAAACTACTAAGTAAGACAATGCCTTGGAAAAATTCATATTTACCTAAATTTGAAGGAATGCCTTTTCAATTTTTCTTACAACAGCTTAATGATGAAAAAAGTAAAGCATTTATGCGAAAATATATGGTACCGAATAGTAGGGAAAAGAACATTAATGGAATATTAGAAGTAAAGATTTATGGCACATTGACAGAACAAGACAAAAATATATTAAAGGCACTTTTTCAAGATTATAAAATAAAAGATAGTACAATCACGGTTTCTCTTGGAAGACAAATCATTTCTTTTGTGGAATCTAAAAAACATTCAGTTGAAGTAATATTGGACTGTGAGAATGAAGAAAAATCAACTAAACAACTTGAGATAGGGAACAACTTAATAATTAATCATGATTGATTTCATACAATTGTCTTCTTCAAGAAGGATTAATGCTCGTTTATCTGGAATTTATTAGGTGATGAAAGATAAATAACTTTTAACAAGGGGGGATATGAAATGCAAAAATGCAAAAACTGTGGTGGAAATTCATTTGTAAAAGTACCAGAGTTTGAAAAAGAACTAACTGTCTGTTTGGATTGTGGGGAGGTAGTTTCAATAAGGTTCGTAAACCCAAGTATATTAAAGAAATATATATTAAAGTAGACAGATTTGGTTTTATAATTTTAATTGTCTTAGTTTAATATAAATGAGATTATAACCAGAGTTTATTCAACAAACGGGTGCTTTACTTCAAGAAGAGGTAAAGCCTTTTTTCTTATTAAACTAAAGAAGCAGGTTAGTTGAACAAGGGTTATGTTTATTGTAATGAGTTATAAGATGTTTTTATATATGGGGGCGAAAATAATGAAAGTAACAACTGGCTTATATATATTTCTTGTTTTAATACACTTTATTAACTTCACAAACATTACATTATTTAATGGAGAGTGGAACGGCATAACGATGTGGCTTAGTACAGGTCTATTTATAGCTGGTACTTCCTATTATTTATTGGATAAAAAAGCTATTCCTAAAAAAAAAATTAAAAAAATCGAGTAATAATAAGCTCTTATTACTCTAAAGGCAGATCGGTTGAATCAAAAGGAGAATCGATATTCAACTAACGATTGCTGGTTTAGTGTAACAACAGTAAGGCTTCTCTTGTTGTTGAACTAAAGGGCAGTTTAGTTAAACAAGAAAATATGATAGAATTAATTTATATAAAATTCGAAAAGGGGTTTCAACTTTGAATACTTTAACAATTAAAGAACTTAAATTTCGTAATGAGATTATTGAAGCATTCCCAATTATGAAGCAGTTACGAACTCATCTTG
>NZ_JBXCJD010000039.1:0-3616 GCF_056786515.1 Sporosarcina sp. Y838
CTTTGAGTAGTCCGTGACGAAGTAACTTGGCAATCCATTCGGCATCCTTCACGTCGGTTTTTCGACCCGGCACTGCTTTCATATGTTGGGCATTCACTACTAAAAACTCAATATTCTCAGCTTCTAGTATGTTAACGATAGGCTTCCAAAAGACACCTGTACTTTCCATCGCTACGTGCGTACACTCATGCTCCTTAATCCAGTCGATTAACTGTAATAGAAATACAGTCTTAGTAGAAAACGTTCGAATCTCCTTTCCTTTCGGAGTCATAATACACGCAGTAATCGAATCTTTATGAATATCCATACCGCATGCATGCTCAATGATTACTTCCATTGTAATCATCCTTTCTACGGCATAATAGTATTGGAGGCTGGTGCAACAACCAGAGTAGGATTAATCTCCCATGAGTGCTTCCCGTAAGGGAGCGACATTCTGTGATGCACCGTGGTCGTTGGAGTCAGACTAACGGATGGGCTCTATGGCACCATAGTTGATCGACCTTCCTCTCCCAGCCGTAGTATCCAATACCCGTTCTGTACACATTTTCATCCTCTGTGGTGTAGCGCTAATTTTGCGCTACATGTATGGCTAACGGGGCAGGTTAGTTGAAGAAAAGTGCCAAATGACTGGGGGTTTTCAAGGGTGAACAAATTAGGAAAAGTGCTTCAATGGTTAGGTTTTATTCTTATTGTTTTAGGACCGTTTTTTGCCTTAGAAGACACGTATGCAAACTACCTTCCTATACTTATGATTAGTGGTTCAACTCTTGCTCTGTTAGGGAGTCTGCTGATTAAGCCAAGGAAGTTAGAGATTTTGGCAATTTGTTTAGGCATCTTGTCTTTAATAGCTTATTTTTATTTAGATCAAAGGTTGATATACAAAATTTTAATTATAACAAGTCTTGTATTAGTTGTAGTACATGGAATTTTGGAAAAGAAAAATCATCATTCAAAATGAATAAGCGGGGAAATCAGTATTAAAAAAGTCTATATGGGCGGACTTATTGAAGTAACGGGGAAGACTCTTGAACAATTTGCTACGGACAATAATAAAAAGCATTTCCCTTATTCACTAACGGGTGCTTTACTTCAATTAGGGGTTAAGCACCCTTTTCTTATTCAACTAAAGGGGCAGGTTAGTTCAACAAGTACAACATAATAATTACCAATAAACTAAGAACATGGAGTTGTTAAATGATGAAATATTTGAAAGTTTTTATTAGTATCCTCTTGATTTTTCTTGGAAGTACGCTGTTAAATATAACCGTCAATGATGAATTGACGAAAAATACAGTTCTTAAAATATCTGGTGTATTTATGATGTTTTTGGGTAGTGTGTCACTTGTAAGAGCAATTAAAAAAGGGAAATTAAAAAATGCAGAATAGAAGAAAATAATGGAAAAAGAAATATCAATTTAAATAAATTAGGATGTACGATGGAAATTTATCCAAGATTGTGAAAGAGTGTACTTAAGCTAAAGGGTGCTTTACTTCAAGAAGGATAAAGCATTTTTTCTTATTGAACTAACGGTGCAGGTTAGTTTAATAAGGCAGTATAGAAAGGGGAAAACATTTATGACTCAGTATATTTATATTGCTTCACCAATAAGATTGCCGAAAGGTTCATTCGGGTCATACCCCTTGTCTCCTGAACAACCCAATGTCTTTAAAAATGAATTTGATTTTACAGATTTATATTTTGAAAATAATTACGATAGTAAATTGAAGCGAAAATTTTCATATAGTCCACATTTCTCATTTAATCATCAAGTGGCAGCTTTCTCTAATCACATACCTTTAAAAAAATTTGAATTTAAAGGAACAGCGGAAGAAGAAAAGTGTTTAACTATACTATATTCTTATCTGGAAGAAGCCCTTCAAGCTAGCGGTGTTGTAGAGTATTTTACCTGTTTGAGTGGAAAAGAAAAGTTAGCGATTTCAAAAAAAAGAAATATTCATTGGATGGACATAAAAAAACCTTACGACTTGGTGTTAGAAGACCGTGAGTTTTGGGAAATTTCATTGTAGCGACTTATTTGACTAACGGGTGCTTTACATCAAGAAGGAGTGAAGCTTTTTTCTTATTGAACTAACGAAGCAGGTTAGTTCAACAAAGGTAATACAGATAAAAAGAAGAATTTGTTCATATACAATATATGGTATTATTCATTTTATAGAGAAAGGGGTATTTAAAATGACAAGACGAGGTACTGGAATTGCATTTATTGCTATATCTGCTTTTTTAATATCAACGAAATATATAAGTGCTGCAATTTTTGGTTCAGGGGTTTCAAGTTGGAGTCAAGATTTATTCGATGGGATGTTAACTTATGTAGGATATACTTTAAACATTTTTAGTGTGCTGTCTCTACTTGTAGGTATTCTTTATATCGTATGGGGAGAATATGAAGAATTAAAACTTAAAAGGAGTACTAATAAATAGTCTTCTTCAACTCCCATGAAAATAAAACTCCAAACTTCGCAAAAATGGCAACACTAAAGAAGACGCAACTCATGTTTTTTTAAAAAAATGCAGCGCCTGGTTTTGGATCGAGTTATTTGTTGGATTAGGAGACTTGCGGTTCAGTAATTGTAACGTTGTATCCTAAGTTTTCGAGCCTTCGAACAGAATACCGTACAATAGATTGTTGCTTTTGTTTGTCAAAATAATCTTCGCCTAAGTCTACATACATTTCTTTGCGTGTTAAGAGATAATAGGCAATCCTCAAAATGGCATGGGCGACAGAAATACCTGCACGTTTTTTGCCTTTTCGTGCTGCTGTGCGCCTATACATTGCTCCAAGATAGGTCTTCGACCCTCTTATAGAGTGAGCGGCTTCTACTAAGGCTGACTTTAGATATTTGTTCCCTTTTTTCATATTCGTGGATTTCCTTTTGCCAGCACTTTCGTTATGGCCAGGGACCAATCCTGCCCAGGAACATAAATGCGAAGAGCTTGGAAATTGATTCCCGACATCGGTTCCGACTTCAGCTAGGATTTGTTCAGCCATACGAGTGGCAACGCCAGGAATAGAATCCAACCGTTCAAGATCTTCTTGGTGAGAGGATAGTCTAGAAGCTATCTCCTGGTTTAGTAGCTCAACTTGATCACTTAGAAAGTCAATATGAGTGAGAATGGTTTTTATCATGAGCCGTTGGTGTGAATTGATGTATCCACGAAGAGCGAGTTCAAGATCATCTTTTTTCTTTTTCATTGTACGTCGAGCTAAGCTCGCAAGTTTTACAGGATCATCCTCGCCATCTGCGATGGCATTAAGCATGTCACGAGCTGAAACACCCATAATATCGGAGACAACGGAGCCCAACTTGATATTCGCTCCTTCTAACACTTTTTGAATCCGATTATGTTGTCTCGCGCGCTCTTCAATAATGCTGCGACGATAGCGAACCAACTCCCGAAGTTCCCGTTGATTTCGATCAGGAATAAAACTCGCTTTGAGTAGTCCGTGACGAAGTAACTTGGCAATCCATTCGGCATCCTTCACGTCGGTTTTGCGACCCGGCACTGCTTTCATATGTTGGGCATTCACGACTAAAAACTCAATATTCTCAGCTTCTAGTATGTTAACAATAGGCTTCCAAAAGACACCTG
>NZ_JBXCJD010000040.1:0-2944 GCF_056786515.1 Sporosarcina sp. Y838
TCAAAAACCGAAAGGTTAAGTTAGAAAGGGCGCATGGCGGATGCCTTGGCACTAGGAGCCTAAGAAGGACGGCACTAACACCGATATGCTCCGGGGAGCTGTAAGTAAGCTTTGATCCGGAGATTTCCGAATGGGGAAACCCACTGTCCATAATGGGACAGTACGTTTACGTGAATACATAGCGTAAACGAGGCACACCCGGAGAACTGAAACATCTAAGTATCCGGAGGAAGAGAAAGAAAAATCGATTCCCTGAGTAGCGGCGAGCGAAACGGGAAGAGCCCAAACCAGGAAGCTTGCTTCCTGGGGTTGTAGGACACTCTATACGGAGTTACAAAGGAATGGATTAGACGAAGCGACCTGGAAAGGTCCGCCGCAGCGGGTAAAAGCCCCGTA
This sequence comes from Sporosarcina sp. Y838, assembly GCF_056786515.1. NCBI lineage: Bacteria > Bacillati > Bacillota > Bacilli > Caryophanales > Caryophanaceae > Sporosarcina > Sporosarcina sp. Y838. The sequence goes on from NZ_JBXCJD010000040.1 coordinate 397, forward strand.
GTCGAAAGTCCATTCTCTCCAGAGTGTATCCTGAGTACGGCGGAACACGTGAAATTCCGTCGGAATCCGGGAGGACCATCTCCCAAGGCTAAATACTCCCTAGTGACCGATAGTGAACCAGTACCGTGAGGGAAAGGTGAAAAGCACCCCGGAAGGGGAGTGAAATAGATCCTGAAACCATGTGCCTACAAGTTGTCAGAGCCCGTTAATGGGTGATGGCGTGCCTTTTGTAGAATGAACCGGCGAGTTACGATTCCATGCAAGGTTAAGCAGTGAATGCGGAGCCGCAGCGAAAGCGAGTCTGAATAGGGCGTCAGAGTATGGGGTCGTAGACCCGAAACCAGGTGATCTACCCATGTCCAGGGTGAAGGTAAGGTAACACTTACTGGAGGCCCGAACCCACGTACGTTGAAAAGTGCGGGGATGAGGTGTGGGTAGCGGTGAAATTCCAATCGAACCTGGAGATAGCTGGTTCTCTCCGAAATAGCTTTAGGGCTAGCCTCAAACTTAAGAATCTCGGAGGTAGAGCACTGTTTGGACTAGGGGCCCATCCCGGGTTACCGAATTCAGACAAACTCCGAATGCCGATGATTTATGTTTGGGAGTCAGACTGTGGGTGATAAGATCCATAGTCGAGAGGGAAACAGCCCAGACCACCAGTTAAGGTCCCCAAGTATTCGTTAAGTGGAAAAGGATGTGGCGTTGCCCAGACAACCAGGATGTTGGCTTAGAAGCAGCCATCATTTAAAGAGTGCGTAATAGCTCACTGGTCGAGTGGCGCTGCGCCGAAAATGTACCGGGGCTAAACGAATCACCGAAACTGTGGATTGACATCTTTGATGTCAGTGGTAGGAGAGCGTTCCAAGGGCGTCGAAGCTAGACCGTAAGGACTGGTGGAGCGCTTGGAAGTGAGAATGCCGGTATGAGTAGCGAAAGAAGGGTGAGAATCCCTTCCACCGAATGCCCAAGGTTTCCTGAGGAAGGCTCGTCCGCTCAGGGTTAGTCAGGACCTAAGTTGAGGCCGAAAGGCGTAGACGATGGACAACAGGTTGATATTCCTGTACCACCTCCCCGCCGTTTGAGCAATGGGGTGACGCAGTAGGATAGGGTGAGCGCGCTGTTGGTTATGCGCGTCTAAGCAGTGAGGTGTGGAATGAGGCAAATCCCATTCCTATAACATTGAGCTGTGATAGCAAGGGGATTTATCCCTGAGTCCCTGATTTCACGCTGCCAAGAAAAGCCTCTAGCGAGGCGGGAGGTGCCTGTACCGCAAACCGACACAGGTAGGCGAGGAGAGAATCCTAAGGTGATCGAGAGAACTCTCGTTAAGGAACTCGGCAAAATGACCCCGTAACTTCGGGAGAAGGGGTGCTCTGGTAGGGTGTTAAAGCCCGAGAGAGCCGCAGTGAATAGGCCCAGGCGACTGTTTAGCAAAAACACAGGTCTCTGCAAAACCGCAAGGTGAAGTATAGGGGCTGACGCCTGCCCGGTGCTGGAAGGTTAAGAGGAGAGGTCAGCGCAAGCGAAGCTTCGAATTGAAGCCCCAGTAAACGGCGGCCGTAACTATAACGGTCCTAAGGTAGCGAAATTCCTTGTCGGGTAAGTTCCGACCCGCACGAAAGGCGTAACGATCTGGGCACTGTCTCAACGAGAGACTCGGTGAAATTATAATACCTGTGAAGATGCAGGTTACCCGCGACAGGACGGAAAGACCCCGTGGAGCTTTACTGTAACCTGATATTGAATTCCGGTGCAGCCTGTACAGGATAGGTAGGAGCCTTGGACTCCGGAGCGCTAGCTTCGGATGAGGCGTTGGTGGGATACTACCCTGGCTGTATTGGACTTCTAACCCATGCCCCTTATCGGGGCAGGAGACAGTGTCAGGCGGGCAGTTTGACTGGGGCGGTCGCCTCCTAAAGAGTAACGGAGGCGCCCAAAGGTTCCCTCAGAATGGTTGGACATCATTCGTAGAGTGCAAAGGCATAAGGGAGCTTGACTGCGAGACCTACAAGTCGAGCAGGGTCGAAAGACGGGCTTAGTGATCCGGTGGTTCCGCATGGAAGGGCCATCGCTCAACGGATAAAAGCTACCCCGGGGATAACAGGCTTATCTCCCCCAAGAGTCCACATCGACGGGGAGGTTTGGCACCTCGATGTCGGCTCATCGCATCCTGGGGCTGTAGTCGGTCCCAAGGGTTGGGCTGTTCGCCCATTAAAGCGGTACGCGAGCTGGGTTCAGAACGTCGTGAGACAGTTCGGTCCCTATCCGTCGCGGGCGCAGGAAATTTGAGAGGAGCTGTCCTTAGTACGAGAGGACCGGGATGGACATACCTCTGGTGTACCAGTTGTCTTGCCAAAGGCATCGCTGGGTAGCTATGTATGGACGGGATAAATGCTGAAAGCATCTAAGCATGAAGCCCCCCTCGAGATGAGATTTCCCATTACGCAAGTAAGTAAGATCCCTCAAAGAAGATGAGGTTGATAGGTCTGGGGTGGAAGCACGGCGACGTGTGGAGCTGACGGATACTAATCGATCGAGGACTTAACCA
>NZ_JBXCJD010000041.1:0-2538 GCF_056786515.1 Sporosarcina sp. Y838
GGAATTTTTTCTTCCAAGAAGAGATCATGGGTGGGTTCGTTAACCCAAAATGAAGAGCTGTTTCAGCTCGAGAAGCGCCTGTCCTTTTCATAAAGCTCAGTACATCCAGCTTGAATTGAACAGAATAAATTTCATGTTTCTTCTTTCTAGTTAGCCCTATTGCGCCGTATTTCTGGTAAACGTTCACCCAATTACTAAGCTGTGTATGTGATTTTATATCGTATTTATGCACTAGCAACTTTAAACCAAGTGAACCATCTAGATACTCTTTCACAACCATCAACTTAAACTCATCGCTATATTTAGCCATAATAAAACACCCAAAAGGTTAGATTTTGACTCTAACTTTTGGGGTGCACAACAAGGGATGCGTTTTATTGATTCAATTGTCCGCCGTCAACGGTGTAGATGGATTGAGTGACATATGTTGCATCATCAGATAATAAGAATAAAACCACATTTGCGACCTCTTCAGGTTCGCCGTAGCGTCCCATCGGAACAGCTTGAGCGAATGTTTTTGTAGCTGCTTCTCCTTGACCAGGAAGCGTATTTTCTTCAATTTGACGCATCATGCGTGTATTGATGATTCCAGGAGCAACGGCATTGACACGTACACCGAAGGGTGCTGCTTCAAGAGCGGCTACACGGGTGATACCAATCAACGCATGTTTCGACATGATATACCCAACCATACCAGGAGAAGCCATTAGTCCTGCTCCGCTTGCGGTGTTAACGACAGCACCAAATCCTTGTTTTTTCAGCACTGGCAACACATATTTTAACCCTAAGAAAGCTCCTTTAATGTTGACATTGTAAACTAAATCAAATGTTTCAATTGGATACTCTTCGATTGACTTTGTCGTTCCTTCAATACCTGCGTTGTTAAAGAATCCATCAATTTGACCAAACTTCGAAATTGTTGCATCTACATAAGCCTTAACTTCCTCTTCATTTGCCACATTGGCTTGAATAGCAATTGCACCATTTTCGTCTAAGCCTAAATCAACAATCACTTGTTGAACAGCTTCTAAATTTAAATCAACAAGTGCCAATTTAGCTCCCTCATCAGCTAGTTTTTTAGCCGTTACTTTTCCAATTCCACCTGCTGCACCTGTCACAATAATTACCTTATTTTCAAATTTCCTCATAAGGACACTCCCTTTTTTAAAATTATATTTTAAATTCTAGATACTATATTTATAGAAAGAAAAACCCTTTCATGTCTTAATCCTTCTTCCACTATGGGTATCGCCTATGGAAGCCCTCAAACAATAAATAAATCACAAATGAATGGAACCACCTTTATTCAGATGTTTACTTATTTAACTATTGGTAGCCAGCCAGGTATATCTTCTACATATCCCCACATAGTACCTGGTGCAAACATTCCATTTTCAAAAGATGAATTAGTTGTCATTGGTAACATGTTAATCCGATTTTCAATCGTGGCACTAGATGCAAAATGTATGGTTCAAATAGCATATTATATTTTGGATTGTATTTCTATTCTCCCTTGATATTTTTTTTAAAGCTTTAATTATAAAGTGATGCTACTTGACTCGTTAGTATAGCTTGTTGGTTAAATTTTATTCACATATCAAGCCTATTCATAGTTTCCTCACTCTTTTTCGGCAAAGCACAAAATGAGGATCCGCCAGCTTTTTGCGGACCGGGCAAGTCCTCTATCAGCATTTCAGTTTCCAAGGCCAAAAAGGGCAACCCTTGTAATCTACGAAAGTTGCTTGTTGAACAGCTTGCGGATTCGTGTATAAAATCATAATAGGCTAAGGCCGCTTACGAATAGGTTAAGTAGAATATGATAGGCAAATAAAAAAAGCTACCTACCCACAATCAAGCTTTGTGGACAGGTAGCTTTCACAAGCTTATGTACATTTTATCCCATTTTCAACGAGCAGCCCCCCTTTGTTACACTTGTTTAAGTTCATCCTGGGTATACACTGTTCAAACATATTAGAATTTAGTAATATCATGCAATTATATTGTTCAAACAGGCTTGTTCATGGATACTCATATAATTTTTGGCCATGCCAGTGTTTGTACTTAGGTTCTGCATTTATCTTCATTTACTATATCGAAACCATATTCAAAAGCACAAAAATATATAGATAATATTTTACGCGGTAGGGATTAAATTATGAAGCTTACATTTTTGGATGTTATAGTTGTCACTTTAATCGGTAAATTGCACCTGTTTGAAGTGCTATTTTGCACTTCATAGTACGCCTTTTCTAAACAATAAATGCACTTATCCAAGCTGTGAGCAAGTTTTTAAATTTGGTTGTGCAAAATAACACTTAAAATAAGTGCAAATTACCTCTTAAAGTGACACTCAACTAAACAAATGCGTTTTGAAATAACCACTGTTCATTTTCATATCCAGCCTACAGACTTACCCTCTCCTTTCATCCAATTAGTTTTTAAAATCGAGTAGGAGGGAGTGATTAACTCCCGACCTCTCACACCACCGTACGTACCGTTCGGTATACGGCGGTTCAATTAAGATTGATGACGCAAAGT
>NZ_JBXCJD010000042.1:0-1611 GCF_056786515.1 Sporosarcina sp. Y838
CGGGACCATTTGGTTGCGGGGGCAGGATTTGAACCTGCGACCTTCGGGTTATGAGCCCGACGAGATACCACTTCTCCACCCCGCGACAACAATATAAGTATTATTTAATTTTACCACTAGTGAAAATGGAGGAGGTAGAGGGATTCGAACCCCCGCGGGATTTGACTCCCCTGTCGGTTTTCAAGACCGATCCCTTCAGCCGAGCTTGGGTATACCTCCATGGCTGTATAATAAATAAGTGGTGGACCTTGCAGGACTCGAACCTGCGACCGGACGGTTATGAGCCGTCTGCTCTAACCAACTGAGCTAAAGGTCCTTTAAGATGGCGGCAGAGGGGATCGAACCCCCGACCTCACGGGTATGAACCGTACGCTCTAGCCAGCTGAGCTACGCCGCCAGGATAATTAATATAGTTTTTGTAATTGGTGGAGCCTAGCGGGATCGAACCGCTGACCTCCTGCGTGCAAGGCAGGCGCTCTCCCAGCTGAGCTAAGGCCCCAAAGTAAGGGTTAGTTAATTAAGTAATAATCCCACTTAAGATGATAGCTTATTTATGCGGTGATTCTGCTTAAAAAGCTTAATGGTCGGGAAGACAGGATTCGAACCTGCGACCCCTTGGTCCCAAACCAAGTGCTCTACCAAGCTGAGCTACGTCCCGAAATTTATTAGAAATAAAATATAATGGTGCGCCCGGCAGAAGTCGAATCCACAACCTCCTGATCCGTAGTCAGGTGCTCTATCCAATTGAGCTACGAGCGCATATAAGTGTAAAAAATTATTTATGCCGAGAACCGGAATCGAACCGGTACGATAGTCACCTATCGCAGGATTTTAAGTCCTGTGCGTCTGCCAGTTCCGCCACCCCGGCAAAAATATGGAGCGGAAGACGGGATTCGAACCCGCGACCCCGACCTTGGCAAGGTCGTATTCTACCACTGAACTACTTCCGCACTATAAGTGCGGGTAAAGGGAGTCGAACCCCCACGCCCGAAGGCACTAGATCCTAAGTCTAGCGCGTCTGCCAGTTCCGCCATACCCGCAATATATAAAATGATCTTATTTCATAAGAAATGGTGAGCCATGCAGGATTCGAACCTGCGACCCTCTGATTAAAAGTCAGATGCTCTACCAACTGAGCTAATGGCTCGAAAAGTGGTGCCGGAGAAAGGACTTGAACCCTCAACCTACTGATTACAAGTCAGTTGCTCTACCAGTTGAGCTACTCCGGCATTATTCATACGAAGTGAATCCGTAATGAAATTTCTTTAAAACGAAAGTTCGTGTTTTAAAAAACTTGGTGGAGGATGACGGGCTCGAACCGCCGACCCCCTGCTTGTAAGGCAGGTGCTCTCCCAGCTGAGCTAATCCTCCTGGGTAATCATTTCAACAAACTAAATAAAGTTTAAACATTTCTACTTACTCAATCATTTCTATGTATTAATGGCTTGTCCCAAATAATGAGTCTTAAGCTTCTTATTACAAAGATCTAAACTGTATGTAATGAATGTTTAGGCCCGGCGACGTCCTACTCTCACAGGGGGAAACCCCCAACTACCATCGGCGCTGAAGAGCTTAACTTCCGTGTTCGGTATGGGAACGGGTGTGACCTCT
>NZ_JBXCJD010000043.1:0-1547 GCF_056786515.1 Sporosarcina sp. Y838
TCGAAACGTTTTGCTCAAGTGCGTTCACACTCTCGCGATATCTCATTGATGTTTTGCTGTTCAGTTTTCAAGGTTCATTTGGCGAGGAACTGATTTAATTCCCTCTTTATTTACTTGCCGCTTGTTTCAGTGGCAACTCTTATATCATACCAAGTTACGTCGTCCGTGTCAACAACTAATTTTAATTTCTTTTTTCACTAGTTATCGATGTATCGGAAACGCAAGGTTCTAAATATACCATGCTATTTTATAAAACGCAAGGTTTATTTATACTTTATTTAAATACATTAAAGTGACATTGCGAAAGGTACATTAAATCATTGTAATATAGCACTATAGTTAAGTAATCCGTTCTTATACTATATAGATATTGGAAAGTTTAGCGTACAGATTGTCAGTTAAGATTCAGATCTATGCAACCCTCCTTAACTTCTCTTTTAGCTTATAAATCATGTTGCTGCGTTTGAGTTTTTATTCACATTCAAAAAACCAAAAGTTTTTCCGTCAAGATTTCTAATTAGGATGTATGAATAACTCCATTGAGTTCCACTTCTGCCAGAGTGTCGATCGCAAATCGCTTGGTGCTCTGTTGATGCCTATCACCCAATGCCTGCTCCATAGTGGTAACTATTGAGAGAGTTATGGTATCGGGATATATATGCCGAGATTATATCGTGATTACTTTTTAATCCTAACCTTATTCAATGAACCTCCCACGACTGAAGTCACGGGTTTCAGGGTTGGTGCTATCGCACATTGACCACTTGAGGCTGGGAACACACAGCCGCTATACCGTTAGCGAATGCTTTCGGCACTACTTTTCTTAGGATGTTTACTGCACCATTAACATCTGTATTTATTAAAAAATTATTTTTAGTACGGTAAATACCGCGTTTTAATCTTTTCCACTGAAAATGTGATTTGTATTATTCCCCGATTTGTAGGTCGGAATAATGTCTTCATCTACAAAACTTGCCTGATAAAGAAGTTTGTCGTGTTATATAGGTTATTACTATTTAGACAAAGTTCATCGAGATAAGTATACATTTTATGGCCATTTTTAATGTTGATTTGAATAGTTCGATATTCTTTATTCGTCTCCATAGTTTGTCACCTGCCTCCATTAAGAATATTATACCAAATGGAACATGCGTTTGTATAGTGATGTCACTTTAGAACAAAAAAAGAAAGCCAATTCATCCCACGATTGAAGTCACGGGTGTTCTTGGCTTAATCATAAAGATGCATTTCAGATCGCAAGTCTAATCCCTGGTAACGAAATTTGCTTTCTTAAATAGATCATCTAGCGAAGGCGCATCTACGTGGTAGCCGAAGCGATATCAACAGGATTTCTGGTTCATTGTATATTGACACTTTTTATAAACTCATTCGTTCGGTTCATGGAACTGCCGGTTGCCAATCTCATTCCTCCAGCATTTCTATGTCCGCCTTCAATATAACCTTCGGTTAAGGTCTATATAAACATAAAAAAAGTCATTACCCGAAGGCAATGACTTTACTTTGAGACCGGCGACGTCCTACTCTCA
>NZ_JBXCJD010000044.1:0-1470 GCF_056786515.1 Sporosarcina sp. Y838
AAGAAAAAATTAGCTGGCATGAGTCCGGTTCAATACCGTCTGCATACCAGCCAATTAGCTGCATAATATAAAACTCTAACTTTAGGGGGTCACAACAGGGTAGGACGCTTTTTTTGTTTTGAAAGATTTAAATACAATCATATTTGAATTGTAGCACCTTGTAATTTTAAATATTGACCATCTTTTACAGTGATATAAGTATCAGCCTGGATATTTTCATTTGTAACAATACTACCGAGTTGGTGGCTGCTATTTGAACTTACCTCTAAATAACCCATCCCGATGGGACTAGTCAAAATTACCTTATACTCTCCAGCGGGTATGTCCTTGCCGACTTTGTACATGCCATCTTTATATAATCGATCCTTTGGGATTATGGATAGTTCCGAGGCTACTGGATGCATTTCTCCTCCAGTCATTTTGAAATATTCACCATCTTGAAGAGTGACATATGAGTGGGAGTCGTCCATGAGATTATCGTTAAAGATTATGCTGTACAGACCTCTGGCGCTATCTTTTGCGCTATCGATATATGTCATGTCATCAGATAAAGCCGGATATTCTCTAACAGGTATTTCAGATCTCACTTTGTACGTACTCAGTTTTATCTTGTTAGCATCTGCTTCAGCTGTAATTAGTGGCTTCTTCTAGCATTTAGTCAGCAGCTGCCTTTTCATCTGCATCCTTCTTATCTAATTCAACTTTCTATTCATCTGTGAATTCGGGCTCTTTTTCAACCTTATCGATAACCTATTTTGCAGGACCTGACACTTCAACCTTTTTGAGTTTTCCTCACCCGTTCGAATCTCTTCTATTATAAGTGATTTAATAGGGTGGCCCAAGAAATCTCTTTATCATATGGATTATTCGCTTTCTATTTCATTACTTTTTTAAAAACTATTCGGATGTGTGTTGTTCGTCTTTGTGTCTGACGCAGGTACCTCTTTTTAATTGAAAAGGAATTAGAATAGAAAGATGTTTAATTTCTAATGATGAAAAAGGAATGAGATAGTGCACTTTGGTGCAGTAGAAATAGAAATGGAAACTATTTTAAATAAGACTTGCATTTCATTAGATAGAATGGTATATTTATTAAGTTGCTTTTGCGACATTATGAAAACAACGCAAAAAGAAAGTAGAATTAGTTGTTGACATGAACTAAACGAAATGTTATGATATAAAAGTTGTCGCAGAAAATGACAACGACTAAAGGTGAAGGGTGCTAGTTGATCCTTCCGACATGAACCTTGAAAACTGAACAGCAAAACATCAATGAAATACAGCGAGAGTGCTAACGCACTTAAGCAAAACGTTTCTAACTAAGCTAGCTTCGGTTGGCTGAATAGAAACACACACAAGAATCTTCGGATTCGAGTCAGCAAGAAATGAGCTATTCGATTTCTTTATGGAAAACTACTTCTTTATAGAAGTAGTTCTTATGGAGAGTTTGATCCTGGCTCAGGACGAACG
>NZ_JBXCJD010000045.1:0-1305 GCF_056786515.1 Sporosarcina sp. Y838
ATGACATTTGTTATAGGGTTGCTTTTTTAGTTTGTCATAATAGTCGACGAAGTGGTTTTGTCCAAAACGTCTTAACCTAATCATATTTTGAATGATGATATAAAGTAATTTCCTCAGGTGTTTATTCCCACGTTTATTGATTTTGTCTTTCGCAATAAATTTACCTGATTGGTAACGACGAATATCAATACCGGCGAAAGCGTTGAGTTGTTTGTGATTATCAAAACGTCGGATATTCCCAATTTCAGCGATTAGGCGGACTGCTGTATTCGTGGCGATTCCTGGAATGCTAAGGAGTAAACTATACTCTTCTAGTCCCTCAGCTAGCGTCGCCATCTTGTCGATGCATTGTTCTTTTTGGAGAAGGAGTTCTTGGTATCGTTTTGCATACACAATGACCTGATCGCAAAAAACGTCTGTTGAAGAAACTGCCGGATAGGATTGTTCAGCAGCCTCAAGTAGTTTAATTGCTTTCTCTTCAGCTTTTTTTGCTGACATTCGTTTGTTTGTATTTGAGAGTATCCGGTTTTTGATAATCGTCTTCGAGTAGGTAAGAACGATGTCTGGATGTGGGAAGAGTTGAGCTACATTAAGAAATAACTCAGACTTACTCGTAAAGATTTTCTCTAATTCAGGAAAGGTTACCTGGATAACTTTATGTAGTCTATTTCGAACCACACTCAATTCATCGTCCAATTCACCATAATGTCTAGATAGGCCTTTCAACTGGGCATAAACATTATCGAAGTTAGTTTCCAACCTTCTATTATTCGTAAAATGAGTAAGTGCTAATTGATGTGCGTCACTCCGATCCGTTTTATGGATGCGTAGCGTATCACATTGGAGCTTCGCCTCTAACGGATTCAGTCGACAATATCTATAGCCATTATCTCGCATGAAACGTTCGAGGACTCTTGAATAGACACCCGTCGCTTCAAAGACGATGTGTGGCTGTTCCCCATATCCGTCAATTAGGTCATCAATCAATAACTTCAGTTTTGTGAACTCGGGACGCGTATGTTCGATTTCTTTCTCTAGTTCACATTTTTTCAATGCGTTATAGACGACCATGTAGCTTTTACCCATACTGACGTCAAACGCTATAACGTGTTTCATATTCTGCCTCCTCTTGATGTATGAAAGCTTCACCTTAACCTTATCGATTCCCATTTCTTATACACGATCTCAAAGGATCCAACATACTCAAACCTGATTCAAATAAGGGTGGTGAAGTAGGCCGGTTTTTCTTACGGATTCAAGATCCCAAAGAGCTCACGACCTATTCTTCACCTCTACTATACAAAA
>NZ_JBXCJD010000046.1:0-1270 GCF_056786515.1 Sporosarcina sp. Y838
GTTTTCCATAAAGAAATCGAATAGCTCATTTCTTGCTGACTAAAGGAGGAATTAATTCCTCCTCTGAATCCGAAGATTCTTGTGTGTGTTTCTTTTCGCTCGACTGAAATCGAATTACTTCGAAACGTTTTGCTCAAGTGCGTTAGCACTCTCGCGATATCTCATTGATGTTTTGCTGTTCAGTTTTCAAGGTTCATTTGGCGAGGAACTGATTTACTTCCCTCTTCATTTACTTGCCGCTTGTTTCAGTGGCAACTCTTATATCATACCAAGTTACGTCATCCGTGTCAACAACTAATTTTAATTTCTTTTCTCACTAGTTATTGATGTATCGGAAACGCAAGGTTCTAAATATACCATGCTATTTTATAAAACGCAAGGTTTATTTATACTTTACTTAAATACATTAAAGTGACATTGCGAAAGGGACATTAAATCATTGTAATATAGCACTAAGGTTAACTAATCTGTTCTTATACAATATAGATGTTGGAGAGTTTAACGTACAAGTTGTCAGTTAAGATTCAGATCTATGCAATCCTCCTTAACTTCTCTTTTAGCTAAATCAATTATTATAAATCATGTTGCTGCATTTGAGTTTTTATTCACATTCAAAAATCCAAAAGTTTTTCCATCAAGATTTCTAATTAGGGAGTATGAATAATTCTACTGAATTCCGCTTCTGCCTGAGTCTGGATTATAAATTGCTTGGTGCTTCGAGATACCTCTAGTCTGGATTGGTGCTTAGAATCCAAGCTTACTGCTTTGATAGGGTATTCTTTATCGTAATGGTCGTCATTTGGAGATGTATATATTGAGATTACTATTTGATACTAATTTTTTAAGAAAGATGCACTCCAAGTTGCAGATTTAATCCCAGATAATGATATATGTTTTCTTAATGAGACTATCTAGCACAATACTCCCAATAATGCACTTCCCAGAGTACTAAAGTGTAGTTAATAGGAAATTCACGTTAAAATATTTACAGCGGTTTGATAAGGCCAAATCAACGGGTCTGTCTGGCTTGCAGATACAAAGTACAATAGTTATATTTTTGGTCAATCTCAAACGAATTAGGATTACCTTCACACGAGAAGTCTATTCTTCAGCATTTCTATGTCTGCTTTCAATATAACCTTCGGTTGAAATCTTTATAAACATAAAAAAAGCCATTACCCGAAGGCAATGACTTTACTTTGAGACCGGCGACGTCCTACTCTCACAGGGGGAAACCCCCAACTACCATCGGCGCTGAAGAGCTTAACTT
>NZ_JBXCJD010000048.1:0-1005 GCF_056786515.1 Sporosarcina sp. Y838
CCTGATTCAAATAAGGGTGGTGAAGTAGGCCGGTTTTTCTTACGGATTCAAGATCCCAAAGAGCTCACGACCTATTCTTCACCTCTACTATACAAAAGAAGTAGTGCGAACCAATGCCTTGGTCTGCACTACTAATCTTAGTATGTTTTTCTTATTGAACTAACGGGGGGAGGTTAGTTGAAGAGTGTTGTATAACTTGTGTTCAACAACTTAACGCAATGTAATCAATCTACTTTAAGGAGTTTATAATGAAAAAAATTAATCTTTTAATAATTGTAGATTTAATGGGGCTTTTATTTTTATTTGCTACTTTTTTTCTTCAATTTGAATATTTATTTGTAACTCGTATTGTTTTAATTGTTTTTACAATAGTATATATAGTGATTGAAATAAAAAAAGAGTATTTTTTGGCAAATAAAATGATATTTATTATTTTCAGTGTGGTTAGTATGATTGCTTTAGTAGTAAGTATTTTATATGATACTTCAGTGAATAACCTGAATAATGAAGTTTTTTTAATCCTTGTATTTATTTTTATTCTGATTGGTACTAAGCATAGAGATTTATATGATAATAACAAATAACAAAAATCTCCTTTTAGTTCAACGTAAACTGAAAGGGGCTTTTGTTATAATAAGAGACGGTTAGTTGAAGAAAAATAAAGCTAATTAGCATTCTTGTGTCTATTTTCGTTATTCCATTATAGGGTGCAATTGTTTAATAAGTGTCTCTGTTCTTCTTAAACTCCCATGAAAATTAAACGCCAAACTTCGCAAAAATGGCAACACTAAAAGAAACGCAGCTCATTTTTTTTAAAAAAAGTGCAGCGTCTAGTTGTTGGTTCAGAATATTTTTTGGATTAGGAGACTTGCGGTTCAGTGATTGTAACGTTGTATCCTAAGTTTTCAAGCCTTCGAACAGAATACCGTACAATAGATTGTTGCTTTTGTTTGTCAAAATAATCTTCGCCTAAGTCTACATACATTTCTTTGCGTGTTAAGAGAT
>NZ_JBXCJD010000049.1:0-911 GCF_056786515.1 Sporosarcina sp. Y838
CGAAGGTGGGACAGATGATTGGGGTGAAGTCGTAACAAGGTAGCCGTATCGGAAGGTGCGGCTGGATCACCTCCTTTCTAAGGATTATTACGGAATGAGGAAGATTATTCTTCCTCAGGTCAACCATTCGTGGTTGATTCAATCAGCGCAAAGCGCGCTGAAAAAATCTCATTGATGTTTTGCGTTCAGTTTTGAAGGTTCATTAGAACCTTTAAGCAGTTATTTTTACTGTTTAAAGCAGTTACTATTAAACTTCATATTTATATCCTGGAATGGGCCTATAGCTCAGCTGGTTAGAGCGCACGCCTGATAAGCGTGAGGTCGGTGGTTCGAGTCCACTTAGGCCCACCATTAAGTTTTTTAAGCAGCTTCACCGCTTAAAAAAACTTCCGCATTTTAAACGGACTTTTCGTTTAAAGAAGCTACCATTTAAGCAGTTTCACCGCTTAAATGACTAACCCTATATTTCGGGGCCTTAGCTCAGCTGGGAGAGCGCCTGCCTTGCACGCAGGAGGTCAGCGGTTCGATCCCGCTAGGCTCCACCAATAAGCTTTTTAAGCAGCTACACCGCTTAAAGAAGCAACCATTTTTTTAGCAGGTTTATCGCTAAAGGAAGCTACCATAATGAAACTTGTTCTTTGAAAACTGAATGAAACGACATTGATAGCAACAAATCAAGTAATCAACGCAGAGGAATTTATTCCTTTGGAATAGATCATGCAAATGATTTATTCATGCAATGCCTTTAAGAATTCTGACATACATCGCTGTAAAGAAGAATTCACCAAAGAGGAATTTGAGACGCGCAAGCTGATCAAAAACCGAAAGGTTAAGTTAGAAAGGGCGCATGGCGGATGCCTTGGCACTAGGAGCCTAAGAAGGACGGCACTAACACCGATATGCTCCGGGGA
>NZ_JBXCJD010000050.1:0-845 GCF_056786515.1 Sporosarcina sp. Y838
CCAGCGTTCGTCCTGAGCCAGGATCAAACTCTCCATAATAGAAGAAAATGAATAGCTCATTTCTTGCTGACTCGAATCCGAAGATTCTTGTGTGTGTTTCTTTTCACTCGACCGAAATCGAATTACTTCAAAACGTTTTGCTCAAGTGCGTTCACACTCTCGCGTTATCTCATTGATGTTTTGCTGTTCAGTTTTCAAGGTTCATGTCAGAAGAATCAACTTGCATCCTTCGTCTTTAGTAGTTGTCGTTTTTTGGAGACAACTTTTATATCATAACATTTCGTTCAGTTCGTGTCAACAACTAATTTCACTCTCTATTTTCGTTGTTTTCATCGTGTCGCAAAAGCAACTTTATAAATATATCATTTCATCTCATGAAATGCAAGTCTTATTTAAAATAGTTTTCATTTCTATTTCAACGGTACCGAGGTTCACTACCTCAATCCTTTTTCATCATTAGAAATTCAACATTTTCTATTCCAATACCTTTTCAATAGTAAGATGACGATTCCTAGTCATATCCAATGATCCATCTACACTCTTCTTTACCATTGGACGTAATCTTCATCAAGCGGCAGCTTCGCCATCAACCCAATTTATGTTTTGGTCTTATTACTTTCGATATACAACAAAAATACAATCGAGCACACCTGAATCTAATCGGAGTCCAATCTAGTTGAAGTATGTTAATGAATAAGTTGTACAGAGCATTGATAACACCATTCTTCGCTATACAAAAAACAACCATCCTGTTGTGACCCCCTAAAGTTAGAGTTTTATATTATGCAGCTAATTGGCTGGTATGCAGACGGTATTGAACCGGACTCATGCCAGCTAATTTTTTC
>NZ_JBXCJD010000051.1:0-719 GCF_056786515.1 Sporosarcina sp. Y838
GACCGAAATCGACTTACTTCGAAACGTTTTGCTCAAGTGCGTTCACACTCTCGCGATATCTCATTGATGTTTTGCTGTTCAGTTTTCAAGGTTCATAAAGTGGAGCCTAGCGGGATCGAACCGCTGACCTCCTGCGTGCAAGGCAGGCGCTCTCCCAGCTGAGCTAAGGCCCCATGAAAGTGGGAATTATTTAAGCAACAAGTCTGCTTTAATGGTAGCTTCTTTAAGCGGTGGTGCTACTTAAAAAGCTTAATGGTCGGGAAGACAGGATTCGAACCTGCGACCCCTTGGTCCCAAACCAAGTGCTCTACCAAGCTGAGCTACGTCCCGATGTTTATTAAATTTTAAAATATAATGGTGCGCCCGGCAGAAGTCGAATCCACAACCTCCTGATCCGTAGTCAGGTGCTCTATCCAATTGAGCTACGAGCGCATATAATGAAATCATTTTGGTGCCGAGAACCGGAATCGAACCGGTACGGTAGTCACCTACCGCAGGATTTTAAGTCCTGTGCGTCTGCCAGTTCCGCCACCCCGGCATACAAATGGAGCGGAAGACGGGATTCGAACCCGCGACCCCGACCTTGGCAAGGTCGTATTCTACCACTGAACTACTTCCGCAAAAAAGTGCGGGTAAAGGGAGTCGAACCCCCACGCCCGAAGGCACTAGATCCTAAGTCTAGCGCGTCTGCCAGTTCCGCCATACCCGCAATATATATA
>NZ_JBXCJD010000052.1:0-653 GCF_056786515.1 Sporosarcina sp. Y838
GGAGGGAGTGATTAACTCCCGACCTCTCACACCACCGTACGTACCGTTCGGTATACGGCGGTTCAATTAAGATTGATGACGCAAAGTTTCGTAACGTAATAATAAACTTTTGAGCCCTTGGTAATTCCAATAGGAATTACTAAGGGTTCTGTGTAGTATCGGACTTTTGGATATTCTCCAGTAACTTTTCCTAGTGTTACCCCATTCATAAGCTTGCCATTGAGGTACACCTAATCCGATAAGCTTCCTTATCTTAGTTCTTGGATTCTTCCAATCCTTCCACATACACATCCGAAGTCTTCTTCTAATCCACGAATCGAGGTTCCTGAAAGTGCTTGACGTGTCTGCCAATGCGAAGTATCCGCACCACCCCATCAAGTACTGATTGAGTTTCTTAATCCGATAGTCCAACGAATAAGGTTTCTTCCTTGAGGTTATCTCTCGGATTTTATTCTTCATCCGTTTCACACTTTCTTTGGCAATCCGAACCTTAGGTTCTTTACCATTTGTGAAACTGAATCCAAGAAATTTCCTTTTCCATGGACGGTCAACTGCGGATTTATTCAGGTTCACTTTCAATCTAAGTTTCCCTTCAATAAATGAAGTGACGGAATTCATAACCCGATTTCCTGCTTTCTTCGTTTTCACATAGA
>NZ_JBXCJD010000053.1:0-645 GCF_056786515.1 Sporosarcina sp. Y838
AATGGAGGAGGTAGAGGGATTCGAACCCCCGCGGGATTTGACTCCCCTGTCGGTTTTCAAGACCGATCCCTTCAGCCGAGCTTGGGTATACCTCCGTGATTATATAAAGTATTGGTGGACTCTGCAGGACTGGAACCTGCGACCGGACGGTTATGAGCCGTATGCTCTAACGAACTGAGCTAAAGGTCCCTTAAGATGGCGGCAGAGGGGATCGAACCCCCGACCTCACGGGTATGAACCGTACGCTCTAGCCAGCTGAGCTACGCCGCCAGGATAATTTATATAGTTTTTGTAATTGGTGGAGCCTAGCGGGATCGAACCGCTGACCTCCTGCGTGCAAGGCAGGCGCTCTCCCAGCTGAGCTAAGGCCCCAATGTAAGGGTTAATTAATTAAGTAACAACTCTACTAAAGATGATAGCTTATTTAAGCGATAGAACTACTTAAAAAGTTTAATGGTCGGGAAGACAGGATTCGAACCTACGACCCCTTGGTCCCAAACCAAGTGCTCTACCAAGCTGAGCTACGTCCCGATAATATATAAATTGTTAAAAAATAATGGTGCGCCCGGCAGAAGTCGAATCCACAACCTCCTGATCCGTAGTCAGGTGCTCTATCCAATTGAGCTACGAGCGCATATAAGTATA
>NZ_JBXCJD010000054.1:0-620 GCF_056786515.1 Sporosarcina sp. Y838
ACAGATGATTGGGGTGAAGTCGTAACAAGGTAGCCGTATCGGAAGGTGCGGCTGGATCACCTCCTTTCTAAGGATTATTACGGAATGAGGAAGATTAATCTTCCTCAGGTCAACCATTAGTGGTTGATTCAATCAGCGCATAGCGCGCTGAAAAGTCTTATTGATGTTTTGCGTTCAGTTTTGAAGGTTCAATAGAACCTTTAAACAGTTATTTTTACTGTTTAAAGCAGTTACTATATAAACTTCATATATATATCCCGGAAGGGGCCTATAGCTCAGCTGGTTAGAGCGCACGCCTGATAAGCGTGAGGTCGGTGGTTCGAGTCCACTTAGGCCCACCATTAAACTTTTTAAGCAGTATCACCGCTTAAAGAAGCTACCATTTAAGCACTTTCATCGCTTAAATACCTAACATTAAATTTCGGGGCCTTAGCTCAGCTGGGAGAGCGCCTGCCTTGCACGCAGGAGGTCAGCGGTTCGATCCCGCTAGGCTCCACCAACACATACTCCAAGTGGGGTATTTTTGTTCTTTGAAAACTGAATGAAACGACATTGATAGCAACAAATCAAGTAATCAACGCAGAGGAATTTATTCCTTTGGAATAGATCATGCAAATGAT
>NZ_JBXCJD010000055.1:0-542 GCF_056786515.1 Sporosarcina sp. Y838
TTTCCCTTCGGGGACAGTGGTGACAGGTGGTGCATGGTTGTCGTCAGCTCGTGTCGTGAGATGTTGGGTTAAGTCCCGCAACGAGCGCAACCCTTGATCTTAGTTGCCAGCATTCAGTTGGGCACTCTAAGGTGACTGCCGGTGATAAACCGGAGGAAGGTGGGGATGACGTCAAATCATCATGCCCCTTATGACCTGGGCTACACACGTGCTACAATGGATGATACAGAGGGTTGCCAACCCGCGAGGGGGAGCCAATCCCATAAAATCATTCCCAGTTCGGATTGGAGGCTGCAACTCGCCTCCATGAAGCCGGAATCGCTAGTAATCGTGGATCAGCATGCCACGGTGAATACGTTCCCGGGTCTTGTACACACCGCCCGTCACACCACGAGAGTTTGTAACACCCGAAGTCGGTGGGGTAACCCTTACGGGAGCCAGCCGCCGAAGGTGGGACAGATGATTGGGGTGAAGTCGTAACAAGGTAGCCGTATCGGAAGGTGCGGCTGGATCACCTCCTTTCTAAGGATTATTACGGAATG
>NZ_JBXCJD010000056.1:0-504 GCF_056786515.1 Sporosarcina sp. Y838
TCCCCGGAGCATATCGGTGTTAGTGCCGTCCTTCTTAGGCTCCTAGTGCCAAGGCATCCGCCATGCGCCCTTTCTAACTTAACCTTTCGGTTTTTGAGCAGCTTGCGCGTCTCAAATTCCTCTTTGGTGAATTCTTCTTTACAGCGATGTATGTCAGAATTCTTAAAGGCATTGCATGAATAAACCATTTGCATGATCCATTCCAAAGGAATAAATTCCTCTGTGTTGATTACTTGATTTGTTGCTATCAATGTCGTTTCATTCAGTTTTCAAAGAACAAGTTTTGAATGTTCACATAATGGCTTATTTAAGCAAAAAAATGCTTAACAAGCTTAATGAACCTTCAAAACTGAACGCAAAACATCAATAAGACTTTTCAGCGCGCTTTGCGCTGAAATAGTCAACCATTTCAGATTGACTTGCAGAGAATAAGTTCTCTCTGCATTCCGTAATAATCCTTAGAAAGGAGGTGATCCAGCCGCACCTTCCGATACGGCTACCTTG